>NZ_JBMXYC010000053.1:0-19941 GCF_053996935.1 Candidatus Alkanophaga liquidiphilum | reverse complement strand
AAAAAATTCCCACATGGCGAGTCTGGATTCTTTATATATGGGGACGAGAATCACTGATCCGAGATAGTAAGTTTTATATGGGGCCGCCTCATGACTTTAAACAGAGCGCAGGCAAAAGAAACTTGCCGGAGAAAATCAGACCAAAGTGGGATTGAAAAGAATAACTGTAATAATTGTCGTTCAAATCTTTTATGGAGAAAATCAGACCAAAGTGGGATTGAAAACTCTGCTTCGTAATCAATGAATAAAGTTTCTAAAACGAGAAAATCAGACCAAAGTGGGATTGAAAAACCTGCGCCAACAGTCCTACAAGCTTCGCTCTTATCGAGAAAATCAGACCAAAGTGGGATTGAAAAGCAGATTTGACCGCACGCCTATTCTCATGGTTGGTGGAGAAAATCAGACCAAAGTGGGATTGAAAATACACCGCATCAAAGACACGCCCCTTAAGCGTTATGCGAGAAAATCAGACCAAAGTGGGATTGAAAAATGATTTTTACATGTATGAGCGGGAGGATGGGAAAAGAGAAAATCAGACCAAAGTGGGATTGAAAAAATAAAGGTGCTGCTTTGTCTTGCTCAAATTCTGCTTAGAGAAAATCAGACCAAAGTGGGATTGAAAACCGAGAAGCGGATTGCGACGTCCCAGACGTCCGAGAGAGAAAATCAGACCAAAGTGGGATTGAAAACACACGTTGCATTTGTAGATGAGCCACCTTCCCCGGAGAAAATCAGACCAAAGTGGGATTGAAAAGCAGGGTGCAGCGGCGGCGAGGTGGCGGGCGCCGCGAGAAAATCAGACCAAAGTGGGATTGAAAATGTCGGTGTTTTTTACGATAATCTCAATTACGACTTCGCGAGAAAATCAGACCAAAGTGGGATTGAAAAATGATTCCCAGCCCTAAAATCTCAAGCAGCGCCGTGGAGAAAATCAGACCAAAGTGGGATTGAAAACTGACCTTTCATCTCATCCAGTAGAGCAGCAGGCAGAGAAAATCAGACCAAAGTGGGATTGAAAACAAGCAACGGCTCTTGAAGTGCTAAAATCTTCTCCCGCGAGAAAATCAGACCAAAGTGGGATTGAAAATGTGATTACCGATGCGGGGAAGCGGTCGAAGATTAGCTGAGAAAATCAGACCAAAGTGGGATTGAAAAACCTTCTTGGTGTATGGTGCATACGCCCATGCTTGCGAGAAAATCAGACCAAAGTGGGATTGAAAATGATGCAAAGCACCGTTATCGTTACTGCGTCCATTTTCGAGAAAATCAGACCAAAGTGGGATTGAAAAGCGGTCAAGGTAAATGATGCGTTTGCTGTAATGCTCGAGAAAATCAGACCAAAGTGGGATTGAAAACGGAACGTCCTCGTCGCCCGCCTTTGAAGACTTTGGAGAAAATCAGACCAAAGTGGGATTGAAAACCTAAAGTTCGTTCAGCTCTCCTCCAAACATGTCTTTGAGAAAATCAGACCAAAGTGGGATTGAAAACGATGTCCCGTATCTGCTCGCAGCGGCTGCATCGCAGAGAAAATCAGACCCAAGTGGGATTGAAAAGCATCAATGTCTAGAGTGTCATGAGCACTCTTATTGGAGAAAATCAGACCAAAGTGGGATTGAAAATGTTGAGCCCGAGCCAAAGAACGGGTCAAGGACAACGAGAAAATCAGACCAAAGTGGGATTGAAAATAGGGCAGCCGCAATCGTCATCATGATGCCGTAATTTGAGAAAATCAGACCAAAGTGGGATTGAAAATCGAGCGTTGTAACTCTGAAATCATCCTGCATCTGCGAGAAAATCAGACCAAAGTGGGATTGAAAATAAAAACTATATCCTCTTTAATTTCCTTTTATTTCAGAGAAAATCAGACCAAAGTGGGATTGAAAAATCTATGCCCCAATCAGGGCATCCCCACTCATCGTATGAGAAAATCAGACCAAAGTGGGATTGAAAACCCATCCTTGTTTTCTCCTCCCCGACAATGGGGGTGAGAAAATCAGACCAAAGTGGGATTGAAAATACTTATACTTATCATCTACCTCCAGGTCATGTGTTGAGAAAATCAGACCAAAGTGGGATTGAAAATCTTAGCGCTTTTAAAGATTATTTGCACCCTGTCGCGAGAAAATCAGACCAAAGTGGGATTGAAAATGTGATTACCGATGCGGGGAAGTGGTCGAAGATTAGTGAGAAAATCAGACCAAAGTGGGATTGAAAATTATCCTCGACGGTCTTGAATAGGCTGCTCTTAATCGGAGAAAATCAGACCAAAGTGGGATTGAAAATGTAGGCGTCATTTATGCTCTTTGCCAAATCAGTTAGAGAAAATCAGACCAAAGTGGGATTGAAAAAACGGAAGACGATTGTAGCGGCGTTGATATTAGGCGCGAGAAAATCAGACCAAAGTGGGATTGAAAATCGCGCTACAAAAAAGGCTGTATGCGAGTGCTATCGAGAAAATCAGACCAAAGTGGGATTGAAAATTAGCATTATCGTGAACAGCAAGACGAATAGCCCCAGAGAAAATCAGACCAAAGTGGGATTGAAAACGCCGTCATCGAAAATTATTGTCGCCACCGACCACGGAGAAAATCAGACCAAAGTGGGATTGAAAACAAAATGCACCATCCATATTAGTGGGTCTATCTCGAGAAAATCAGACCAAAGTGGGATTGAAAACGTCCCTCCTTAGCGAATACGTGCAGAATGGGCAGAGAGAAAATCAGACCAAAGTGGGATTGAAAACTGCCTGTTCTCGATTATCCCGGAAAGCTCATAGTTGGAGAAAATCAGACCAAGGTGGGATTGAAAATTGACTGTAAGTATCATAGCCTGTCGGGAAGCCTTTGAGAAAATCAGACCAAGGTGGGATTGAAAACCGCAGGGGCGAAAGTCAGGCGATAAGAGACATCCTGAGAAAATCAGACCAAGGTGGGATTGAAAACTTTTTAAAATATGCATACAACTCTTCTTTTTGCTCGAGAAAATCAGACCAAGGTGGGATTGAAAACCTCTTTAGTCGTGAGCAGGATGGAAGAAAATAACTATGAGAAAATCAGACCAAGGTGGGATTGAAAAGGCTATACTTATCAGTCGGGAGCTCCGAACACCCATCGAGAAAATCAGACCAAGGTGGGATTGAAAACTCGCACATCTCTGCCCATGGGCAAAACTCGCATTCGAGAAAATCAGACCAAGGTGGGATTGAAAACTGCCTTCCTCGTTTAGATATACCCTACAATTTATTTGAGAAAATCAGACCAAGGTGGGATTGAAAACTTCTCCGCCCTTACGACAAGCGCCTCATCCTCAATAGAGAAAATCAGACCAAGGTGGGATTGAAAACAGCATCATGTATGTCGGCGCAAGCTGACCTCCCATGAGAAAATCAGACCAAGGTGGGATTGAAATACGCTTAGCGTCGTTCTTATTCAAAGAGCTAAAAGGAGAAAATCAGACCAAGGTGGGATTGAAATCTGGATAAGCTGAATTGATGTCGTATATTTCAACGTGAGAAAATCAGACCAAGGTGGGATTGAAATTACTTCTTTTTCTGTCTTCGGCTCTAAAGTTTCCGTAAGAGAAAATCAGACCAAGGTGGGATTGAAATCAACAATAGTTTTACGCTCTGGTCTTATCGCAAATGGAGAAAATCAGACCAAGGTGGGATTGAAATCTTCGTAATGAGAACGTCGTATAACTCTAACGCCAAGAGAAAATCAGACCAAGGTGGGATTGAAATCGCTCTAAACAAATCTTGAATCTCTGCATCCACAAGGAGGAAATCAGACCAAGGTGGGATTGAAATCAGCGAGCTTTAAAAAGGCTTCGCTCGTTTCTATCGAGAAAATCAGACCAAGGTGGGATTGAAATGCGGATGCTCCACTATGCCGCCAATGAGCATTATCGTGGAGAAAATCAGACCAAGGTGGGATTGAAATTTATGAAAGGAAGAGCCGGAAAATGTGTCATCAAAGAACTCGCATTCTCGCCCTAAGCAGCATTTATACTCACGCAACGGTTTGTATTTGAGGACGAGCTCGGTGCGACTTGTTTTTATCCTTGAAGAGACTGGGTGAAGCACCAGCGGAGGTAGCGTTCGTCGCCGAGCGCTCTTGCTTTAACTCCATGTGGCAACTCCTTGAGGAAGTCGCGACGCAGCCGCTCCACGATGTAAGCGTCAAGCAGCGAGCTTCGCATATCGTAAAGCAGCGCAAGCTCTTGCTCTAAGAGCTCCTCCAGTCCTTTCCTCATCTTAAACACGTTCCGTGGCACTCATATTGCTCCTTTTCTCAATAGCGCACCAGTCCTTTCCTCATCTTAAACACGTTCCACCGCTCTAAATACTCATCAAGCTCGTCAAGCGTGACCCGTAGCTCCACCCTCTAAAAGTATGACCTACTGAGTTAAGCATGTTAGCACTCTTTAAAGCGGGTTAGCATCGCCCCCTCGACGGTCGCTTACTGCCGCTTCTTTTTCCAGAAAAACAGCAGGAGAGCCGCCAGGAGCGGAAGCGACGCAGCGTATGCGAACGTGGCTTCCGAGCCGAAAACATCCCAGAGGACGCCCGCAACGAGATTTGCGGCTATGGCGGCGAAGCCCGTTGCGGTGTGGTAGGCGCCGAGCGCCGTCCCTCTCAACTGTTCGGAGCAGAGGTCCGAGACGAAAGCCCGCCCAACCCCCTCAGTCATAGCGTAAACAAGCCCATAGAGTGCGAAGAGTATAAGAAGCGTGCGCACACCCACAAATATGAAACCAAGGCTCATGAGCGAGAAAAGGAGGAAGCCGCCGAGCATGATATTCGCCCTGCCAATCCGGTCGGAGAGTGCGCCGAAGGGCTCTGCGAGCGTCGCATACACGGAGTTGTAAAGGACGTAGAGGAGGACAGGCAGGCTGAGGCTGAGCTGCTCTGCGAGCTTCGCCGCTTCGAAGACCTCCCGCGCACGCAGGATGAAAAACATGTAGCTGATGTTGCCTAGCGCAAAGACCATAAGTATCAAAATGAGGGCTTTGAGGTCTGCGGGGAGGCTTTTCAAGCTGAGAGCGAAGCTGCTTTCCAGCCGGCGCTCGCTTCGCACTTCTTTAACGAAGTAGAGGGGGAGGAGGGCGAGGAATGCGAGGAGCGCTGCTGCGAGGAAGATTTGCCGGAAGTCGAGAGCAAAAAACCAAAGGAGAAGGAAAGCGATGATGGAGCCGAGGACAGCGCCGGCGGTATCCATCGCACGGTGCACGCCGAACGCCTTACCGCGAATTTCCATCGCTGCGTACCCAGCAATCATCGCATCCCTAGGCGCAGTCCTGACACCCTTGCCGATGCGCTCCACGACACGTAGTGCTAAAACGTGCTCCCAAATCGTGGCAATCGGGAAAAAGAGCTTTGCGAGCGCAGAGGAAAAATAACCAAGGGCAACAAGCGGCTTCCGCCTGCCAAGTCTGTCCGAGAAGTAACCTGAGAATATTTTAAGAAAGTCAGCGACACTGTCGCCGACGCCGCTGACGAGCCCGACGGCGATGCCGCTGCCGCCGAGCGCCACGATGAACAGCGGAAGCAGCGGCAGAATCATCTCACTGCTGACGTCAGTGATAAAACTGACTAAGCCGAGAAGGAGGACGCCGGTGCTAACTTTTGCAGCAGTTCCCATGCGTTTCCCCCATCCATTATTTACTTTTACGACTTTGTGGAGCCGTCATTTCCTCCTAACAACGACGTAGGCAATGGCGACGACGATGGCGACTGCGAGGACGACGAACGCCACCCGCAGGTATCTTGTGGTCTTTGGCAAACCTGGCAGGACTTCGACTGGGACACTCTTATAAAAAGTATAAACGTTGTCGTCTCCAACTTCGGGGTCGCCGCTGCACCGTATTCTGATATCGAGGAAGTAAATTTTAGATGTGGCGTCATCCAGAACCTCGAAGCTAAGGCAGGCGACGCCGCTCTTCCCGACGTCGAGGTCGCCAACGTAGTCGCTGCGGTCTTCGAAGTCGAAAGGCTGCTCCGCCTTCCTTATGGCGGCGACATCAACGAACTTCGCATTCTCGGTGCCGACGTTCTTTACTTCGACGTAGAGGGTAACAGTGTCACCCGCCCGCACCGCCGCAGGCTCTGTTTTAATGTCAACAATCTCAAACTTCGGCTTCGGCTCCACGAATATCTGAATGTCCTTCGTCTCCTCCTCCCATTCGTCATCAACTCTGTAAGTGAGTTTCAACGGCAGTGTATGCTCGCCCGCTGTAACGTCCTCGGAAACGTCTATGCGGAACGTAGTCTGCGCCCTTACGCCCGGCAGCAGCTTCCCGATATATGCGACGGTCGTCTGCGACGCCGACGGCTCGAAGCCTTCGCCGCAAATAAGCTCCGCCTTTACATCCTCCGCGGAAGCCTCGCCGCTGTTCTCAATCCAAACTTCGACGAGGACGTTCTCGTAGCCGGGACGCACCTCGCTGCCATATTCGCCGTGCTTCACGACGACACTTGCAACATTAAGCGTGGGCGTGCCCTCGACACGCAGCGAAAGCGTGGCGAAGCTGAAATGCCCCGGCTCGCAAATACGCCCGACACCCGTGACGTAGTAACATTCCTCCCAAGTGATGTTCACAGGCAAGACATAAGTGCCTTCGAGCGCACCATCCCGAACGTGCACTGCAAGTTTGATTTCCTTCTCGCTCCAGCCGCTCAGCCCAATGATATTGACGGTGCTCACGCCGACGACGCTCACGGTGCCGGTGGGGTCGGGCGAGAATGCGAGCATGACGTTACGAGCGTCCCTGTCGCCGTTGTTCTTTATAACGACCGTTAGCTCGTAAGTATCACCTGGATGCAAGACCTTTGGATGCACGTCTTCAATCGTCACGAAGGACGTTTGCGCCGTCGCTACTGCAAACAACGTAAGAGATGCCGCTAAGACCACGAACACCAATGCTGTTGCCAACTTTCTCATTTTTACTTCCAACTTCATACTTACACCTCCCCCGTTTTCATCATATTCCTCCTTCCAGCAAATACAAGGACCGTCGGGACGAACACGACGGCGGCGAAGAAACAGAAGAAAATGGCGGTTGCAAGGACGATGCCCAAGTCGCCGATCATCGGGATTCTTGCGGAGACGAGCGCAAGGAAACCTGCAATCGTAGCTGCGGCTGCCGCCCAGAGCTCACGACCGACACCCCCGACCGCCCTCTGGACGGCGGCGTCCGGCGAGCGCCGCAGCTCCTCGCCGTAGCGATGCGTGATGTGGATGCCGAAGTCTATACCGAGCCCAGCGGTCATCGCAATCACGCCGGTCATGTGCATGCCGAATGGAATGCCAGCGAGTCCCATCATCCCGAACGTCCAAAGCGTCGCAAGCACGACAGGCGTGAGCGAGAGCAAACCCTTGAACGGCGACTTGAAGTAAAAAATGGCAATGAGCGTGACGAGCGTCACGCCAATCATACTAATTCTCCGCAGGTTTTCCTGTCGTAGCGGCTCCATTTCATACATCCCGTAGGGGTCTCCGTAGATGCGTAGCTCAACACCTTCGGGCAGCGGCACGGCATTCATCGCTTCCAGAAAACGCTCCGAAATATCAATGTCACGCTCACGACTCCTTGGATAAGAAAGACGGGCAGTGATGAGAGCATAGCGGAAATCCTCACTGACGTCCGCGTTGTTGGGATTCAGCACTGTAGCAACATCCTCTTTCGAGGATGGGATGTAGCCGTAAACCTGCTTCACCTCATCCACAGGGCTCGTGACATCGACAACCCACTTTTCAGTCGCTATCCTCTTTTGAAGAGCATCCATCGCCTTTAAAACCTCGGGGTCTCGCACGTCCTCTGCCTCCACGAGAATCATCATCGTGTCTATACCTCCAAACTCGTCCTCGACCTTGTGATACGCCCGTATCACCGGCAGGTCGCTCGGCATCATCCGCTCGTATGACTCCTCGATTTTCAGCATGCTAATCCCATAGAACGAAACGAGTGTCAGCACTATGAGAAAGACGGCGATGACGTAAGGGCGGCGAGCCTCGAAGCCGCCGAGCGCGTAAAGGAAGCGTTCTGCGAGCTTCACAACACCTCTCATCTCTGCGCCCTTCACGAGGCTGCCCCGCCGCTCAAGCACGTATATTACGGAGGGCAACAGTATGATCGCCGCTAAAAACGAGTATATCAGCCCGAAGGAAAGGGATGCGCCGAGTTGCCGAACGATAGGCGAATTTCCAGCCAGCATGGATGCGAAGCCTGCGAGCGTCGTCCCCATCGCTGCTGTTAGTGCGGCGCCGGTCTCCGTTAGTGAGATGTGAATGGCGTCCTCCACGTTTAAACCGCGCTCCCGCTCTTCGATGTAGCGTCCGAGTATGTGAATGGCATAGCCGATGCCGACGCCGAGCGTCAGCGAGCTGACCGTCGCCGTCACAATATTCAGCGGGATCCCGAGGTAGCCCATGCTGCCGAGCGTCCACGAAACGCCGAAAATCATCGGCAACAGCTGAAGGATGCCGAGGCGTACCGAAAGATAAGCAGAGACCAGAATTATGAAAATGAAGAGCAGAGACACCGTAGAAGTCTGTTTGTTGACCTCATTTATCAGCTTCGAAATCTCGTAAATCATCGAGGGCAAGCCCGTGAGATACACCTCGACACCACTCGGAAAGGAAGCTTGTGAGATGTCCTCCTCGACGCACCTCTGAAGCTCGCTGGCAGAAACGTCGCTCATCCCGGCATCCGTCCAGAACATGACGGTCGTGGCGCCAAAATCCTTAGAGATGAGACCTTGGAAGCTCTCGTCACTCAGGAATGTATGGAGAAGCTCCTCGTCCCTTGGGATTTCGCCGCCGAAAGCCGCTTTGACGGCGTCGACAACGCTGAAAACTCTGTAAACGTGCTCTTCTGTGTGGAGGCGTTGTTCGAGTCTGTCTATCGCTTCGAGGACGAGCGGGTCCCTGATGTCTTGGACCGCCTGCGGGTCGTCCGACGGGACGACCTTCACGAGCACGACGCCGATGTCGCTGCCGCCGAACTCCGACCTTATGAGCTTGCCGGTCTGGACGGATATCATGTCCTGTGGCATCCACTTCTCCATGTTCGACTCGGTGCTGAGGAGCGTGATGCCGTTCGCCGCAATTATCGTGAAGAGAAGACACACGAGGATGACAATTATGGAGTATCTCACCGTAAGCGTTGCAACGCCGCTGAGCACCCTTTTGAGCATGCCGCTCAATATTTATGATAGCGACATATATAAGTTTTTGACATGTTGAGTGAGCGGCTGCCGTCGGGCTTTTTCAAGTTTCACGTCTTGCGGCTACTAAGCGAACGTCCAATGTATGGCTACGAGCTCATGAAGGTGCTGGAAGAGAAGCTCGAAATGCGGGTGAGCCAGAGCATCGTGTATCCGATACTGCACGAGCTTGAGCGCCGAGGGCTGGCGGTGGGCGAATGGCGACGCTGCGGCGACGGAGGCGGCAAGGACGGGAATAAAAGGCGGCACCGAAAATACTACAGGCTGACGAGGCGGGGAGAAGAAGAATTGCAGCGTTTAACAGAGAGGTTGCTGAAGTTTTACAAAATACTGTTCGAGTAGCTGATGCCGAGAAAGATGTTGACGCTCGAAGATGCTCACAAGCTGAACCCGAAACTTAACTCTGAGCTTTTCTTCCCGGCGCCGCAAGACGTGCTTTCCGCAATAAAGGGGAATCGCATCGTGAGACGGTGGCTGGAATTTGTTGCGGAGCGCCACGAGGCGCCGCCCGCCATGCTCTTATTACTCGTGCCGTGCGATGCGAAAAAGCCGTATGAACCGCCGAGGAGCGAGCTTTTCAAGCGGCTCTTGGACATTGAACGCCGCATTAACGGCGCTGAGACGGCTACGAAGCTGAGGACGACCGCCACCTCGCTACATACTCGAGCGCAACCACGAAGGTCAAAACTACGCCTTTACATGTGCGCGGTTTCTGAGCCTTTGGCGTTGGAGCCTCGTGAGTTTTGGGACTTCACGTGGCGGATTGACGACGAAACCGTGAATCTCGTTTACGATGCGCCATTCTTTCCGTGGATTGAGCGTTATGGCTACAAATGGGATGAAAGCATTGCGGAGGAGGTTTGGCGGATTCTGAACGGCGTCGTCCGCCGCTGGCTCGCCCGCAACCGCTCTAAGTTTGAAAACGTGCTGGCGTTCGCATGCCCGAGCTCGGGTTACCGCCGCATCCTGAGCAGTGTCGTTACGAACTTCGTGCCATCCGAATGCCCCGAAGTCAAGGAAACCTACGAGGAGAACGTGTCAAGGGTTTATACGCAAAACGCCGTTTGGAGCGAGTTTTTGAATGCCCTCAGGCGACTCAACATGCTTAAGTGACAGCGGCTGGTGCTTGACCAGCAATAGCTAAAGGAGAAATATGGGAGGAATTATGAGAACTTCCATGATGCCACGTCCTCAGCGATGACAGCACCTGTGGCAGGGTCGAGCAACTGGAAATGCCACGTGTAGGCCCCCTTGGGGATGCTTGGCAGCCTGAACCTAAAGACTATGAGGCCACAAAGACCGTCGCCATTTAGGTCGCCAGCAGACAGGCTCCGAATACGTCCAGCCGTCGGTCGCTCACGTAAGCGAGAACGGAACGCCACTCGACGAAGCCGTCGCTACCTCGCAGAATTATGAGGATGCAGTCGCCACCGTCCATGACATCCGAGACCGCTTCAAAAACTCCATCACCGTTCAGGTCTTCCGTCATGTATGCGTGCGGAACCCCCGGAATGTGTGATTTCAAAGCTCGGCAACCTCACCTGAAAGCATTACCTTTGTTGCCCCAAGCGGGATTGTAAGAGCGGTAAACGGCGACGGTGGGAACGCCCCGTCACCGTGCCGCTCAACTACGAACGCAAGCACGTCGTGGATGTCACATTCGGGTGCGCAGCCTTCACCATTGTAATAGCAACGACACGACACACACCGCCAGTGCCGACAGCAGCGCAACCAGCCCCAAGGCTGTCACATGTCGCATGCTCTCACCAAGGTGAACTCCTCCACCCTAGGAGCTTCTCCGACTGTGCCTTCATAGCGTCGGGGGACTCCAGCACGGAACCCCTTTACAGAGACCTCGGTCCCAGAGGCGTCCCCGACGAAGAAATGTGTCACCAAAAGCATATATAATTTGCGGGCTTTCACCCTCCCTTTCGGAAGGGGACTTCTCGCCCGCATTGGTTAAAAACGGCTCACTTATAAAAGTATTAACACTTAGACGCCGGAAACTCCCTTAACCATCTGATGTCGGGCTGGTAAAGCTTTCTAATGTCTTTGAGTCCAAGAACGAGCATTGCGAGGCGTCCGACGCCGAGCCCCCACGCCAGCACTGGGTGCTTTATGCCGAGCGGCTTTGTGACCTCTTCTCTGAAGATGCCGGCGCCGCCGAGCTCCACCCAGCCGAGCCCCTCCACGTAAACCTCAGATTCGACGGAGGGCTCCGTGTAAGGAAAGTAACCCGGGCGGAATCTAACGCTCTCAAAACCCATCTTGCGGTAAAATGTGGAGAGGCAGCCGAGAAGGTTTTTAAAGGAAACGCCTTCGTCGAGCACGATCCCCTCGAGTTGATCGAATTCTGGGATGTGTGTGGCGTCCGGCGTCTCCCGGCGGTAAACCCTGTCAATGCAAAAGACCTTGACCGGCGGCTCCGGATGCTCTGCCAAGTATCTGATGGTGACCGCCGTGGTATGTGTTCGTAACACGCAACGCCCCGCAACCTCCTCGCTCCAGACGCCGCCCCAGCCCGTCGAAATCCCGCCGCCACTCTCATGAATTTCCTTCACTTTTTTGATGAGTTCAAGGCTTGCTGGCGCCGCCTCTTCCTCAAACGGCAAGTAGAAAGTGTCCTGCATCTCTCTGGCGGGGTGATCTTGCGGCACGAAAAGCGCGTCGAAGTTCCAGAACGCCGGCTGGACGACGTCGCCCTTTATCTCAACAAAACCCATCTCCACGAAGATGCGGCGGATGCGCTCCAGAATCCGCTGGTAGGGGTGGATTTTCGCCACGTAAATACGAGCGGCGGGCACGCTCACGTCGTAACTCCGGAACTTCCTGCCCCGCCACGCCCCCGTCATCAGCAGCTCAGGCGTCAGCCTCGTTACCTCCTCTTCAACCGTCACGCCGCTCTCCAAAAGCTGCTTGCCCTTCTCTGTTAGGAGAAGCCGCCGCCGCCTCACCTCCGAAACCTCCACCAAGTTCCGTCGCCTTAGCACCTTCACAACGTTGTCAAGCTCATCCAGCGGCATTTTCAAACGCTTCACAAGTTCCTCGCTCCGCACGGCGCCAAACTCGCTTAAAGCTTTCAAAACTCGCTCGTCGTCGCCCTTCAGTGGCTCGCTTTCTACTATAGGCACCAACGTCTTGCCGCCGCCTCCAGCATCGGATACGACGCCCCAGCCCTTCCGCACCAGCCAACCAATCGCTATCTTCGCCCGCTTCCCGAGCGCTGCGCCCACTTCTTCCAAGCTCACATTCTTTTGCTTGAGCAAGAGTCTCAGGAGCCTACGCTCTGGTAAATCCTCCGCTACATACCGCCGCCCCTCCTCTGTAAGCCCGTAGAACGTTTCTTTCTCCTCTTCTACCTTAATAAGTCCCTTTTGCGCTAACAGAAATGCTGCTTGCGTCGCCGCAGCCTCGTTCAAACCGCCTGCTTCCGCAACTGCTCCCAAGTATTCGCTTCCGCCGAGCTTCCCCAACGCCGTTAAAATCATGCATTCGTTCGCAGACAACTCGCTCGCACGCTCGTTCCCACCCACGCTAACAGCCCCCTTCTCCACAGGTTCGCCGACGTCCTAATAAATACTATGTTAAGAGGTTGAAGACTATGTCGCCGTAAGCAGCAGCGATAAAAAAGCCGACGGTCAGGTAAACGAGAAATGGCATTTGCGGCGTCACCCACGCTTCCGAGAGCCCACTCCGCTCCAAAAGCTTCAATACCCCCTCTGACGGCTCAATGCCGCCCCACACGTATCTCAGTTCGTATCCGCTCACCGCTCCGCTACCTTCGCCCGCGCCGCCAAAGCTTCGCAACTCGTGCATCAGCTTAATGTGTTTCTTCGCCCGCAGCTCCGAAACTTTAACTTTGTAACCGAGAAACATCAGCGGCGAAAAATTCCCTTTGAACGCGTTGTAGAAGAACAGGACGAGCGGCGTGGAAAGCGAGAGAATTAAAGCGTTGGTCAACACGCTCAGCACAAAAACGTTCAGGGGCGGCACGCTCGCTGCGAACGCTGGAAAGCTCGGAAGAAGAACAGAGATTGCGAGAAGCGCCTTTGCATCCGCACCGCCAAAGTTCAACAATAAGAGCAAAAGCGCAAGGACGGAGGCGGTCAGCACCGACCTTAAAACCTGAAACGGCTGGAGAACGCCGTAAGAAAAATCAAGAGCTAAAAAGGCAACGCCAAACGCCGCCATGAGCGCCCAAACTGCATCTGAGATCTCCCGCGTCTTCACGTCGACGTAGCTGGCGTAGAGTAGCAATGCACCGCCCACGCAGAAACGCAAAAGCTCTAACTCTGACATCCTGATTCCGCCCTGCGTCTAATCAGAATTGCATCAGCTCTTCCACACACTTCTTGATGGCGTCCACCACACGCCTTACGTCCTCGTCGGTCGTATGCGTCAGCTTACTTGACTCTTCCAGACGGTCTTCAGATAAGCCAACGATAAGCTCTCTTGCAGGTTCGACCCTGACGAATCGCTGCAACAGCTTCTTGGCGCACTGATAGGGGCAGCCATCTACGGTGATGACCTTCTGCTTCCGCAATTTCTTCTCAAAAGCTGCAGCCTTCCCGCCTATGAACGCCACCGTCAGCTCCACGATGCCAAGCGCCTCGCAGACGTCAGGAAGCTCCCTCTCGGAAACTATGGCGGAAGCGACCCTCGCCGCCTGCCCTGGAATGTTGAACCCCGAACACGGAAAAAGACACACAGGCTTAACCTCTCCCATAATCCAACTTTGAGAGAAACAAATAAAATTTTTATGTGCACTTCTCCTCAGATTCTTGATGCTCCTCGCCGCTCTTTTCATGACAGCCGCCCTCGTTTTCGGCCACTTCGTAGGCTTGGCTGCGGGATTCAGAAGAAAGCTCGAAACGACTGCATTTAGCATAACTTTCGGCATGCTCTGCGCGTCTTGGCTCGTCTTTTTATTCTCGCTGCCTCTTGGTTTTTCGGAAACGTCGATCTGCGCCACAATCTTCATTCTTCTGCTGCTTTCCGCAGCCCTAAAGCGTTACGTGTCGCTAAGCGATGCTGAAGAGGACGAAAGAGTCGGCAGCGTTTCCGTAATCGCCGCAGCCGCGATATTTTCAATATTTGCATTTTTAAACCTCACGACGGTATTCGTAGAGGGCAGTGATGGCGTTTATATGATGGAGGATGCGTGGGCGGACCACGGGCTTCATATCCATATCATAACCTCATTCGTATACGGCAAGGACTTTCCACCGCCATATCCCGTGCTCGTGAACACGCCGCTCGCCTACCCGTTCATGGCAGATTTCATTTCCGCCATTTTCTTGAAGCTGGGGTTTAGCCTCAGAGCGTCTCTCGTCGTTCCGAACTTATTTTTAAGCCTTGCTTTGGTCTCGGTCTGCTTGCTCTTCGCAGAAGAGGTTCTTAGCCCGCTTGGAAAGCGGCGAGCACCCGCAACTGCGATGAGGGCGACTGCCCTCTCCCTCCTGCTCTTTTTTCTCAACGGCAACGCCGGCTGTTTCTACTTCTTTAAGGATGTTCTGCTGGGCTGTGCAAATCCGCTCCTGCGGGACTATTCGCATTTAGAGACGCACTCGTTGCATTTTGAAAACGCCATCGAGCACTTCTTCATATCGCAGCGGGGCTTCCTCCTCGGCTTTCCCACGGCGTTCCTCGCACTCACTCTGCTCTTCCGCAGCACTCGAAGCGACACCGAGAACGCCCGAAATATGCTGCTCGCAGGCGTCCTTGTAGGGCTGCTCCCCTTCGTTTATATCCATTCCTTCTTGGTCGTCGTTTTCGTTGCATCCTTCTTGTTCGTTCTGGAGGCAGCTAAGGGCGTGACGCAGAAGCGTCAGCGTTCAAACGGTAGCTTGAGCCGCTGGCTTTATTTTTTCCTGCCGGTGCTCGTTTTAGGCATGCCGCAGATTCTCTGGATGAGTTGCGCCGTGCAGAAGGAAAATTTCATCCGCCTACAACTCGGTTGGGCGCTAGAAAACGCTGGCAGCCTCTCAAGAACGCTCTGGTTCTGGATAAAAAATGTTCCGGTGGCGCTGCTAGCCATTCCCGGCTTCCTCCTCGTCGAGAGACGCTTTAAAATTTTTTACGTCCCCTTCCTTCTGCTTTTCGTCGTTGGGAACATCGTGAAATTCCAACCTAACCCCTGGGACAACAACAAGATTTTCCTGCACTGGCTCTTCGTCACCGTTGTGCTCGCCGCCGCGTTTTTAGTAGAGCTTTCGAGGCTACGTTCCGGTGTTTTGTTCTCTGCGGTGCTCGTGACGCTCTGCACGCTCTCCGGCGTCCTAAGCGTGGTCTACGCCAGCAACGCTTACCTCTTTTATTCAAATGCGGAGCTAGAAGTTGCGGAATGGATAAAAGCAAACACAGAGCCCGGCTCGCTGTTCCTCACGGGCTTTTCGCACAAGCATCCGGTAGCGCTGACGGGGCGTCCCGTGGTGATGGGCTGCCGTGGTTGGCTCTTCTCGCATGGCATGCCGTTCCAAGAGGTTGAAAAGGACGTTAGAGAAATTTACAGGAGTGGCAGCATGTCCTTGCTGGCGAAATACGGCGTGCGCTACGTATTCGTCTCCGCATACGAAAAGGAATTGATGCAAGATGCTGATAGCTTTTCGCAGCTTGAATTAGTTTACGACGAACAAAATTTCAGAATATACAAAGTCCCCCCTCCTACTGCGTGGAACAGCAATGCTCTTATAAAAAGAGAATAACTCTCGGATGTGGATAAGATGGAAAAGAGTGATTGGCGATTAATCTCGGCAGTGTTCATTGCTACAACCATTCTGTTTGCAACACTTACTGGTTACTACCTATACAAGGCGAAAAAGTTAGAAAGGTATGTAGAGATTCCCAGAATCCCGTTGGAAGTTCAAGAGCTAAAGCTTATGGACATCTGGGAGGGCATCGTGAAATACGCTGACATCAACAAGTCGGAAGCAAACATAGGCTCTCTGCTACTTGAAGTGGATAAGAAGGGGAACGTGGAGGCGTTCATGCTGGAGTTCTGGGCTAAGAACCGAGGTTATAAATATTTCCATGTCGAGAGCGGAGAGGACGGGATGCTGCACATCTGCTCTTACGCTATGGAGAACATTGAAGTAACGCTTAGTCCCGAGAAGATTTTCAAAGAAATGGACGGATTTGGGCTTGTAAATTTCCTTAGGGACTGCAAAGGCGGCATGACAATCTACGGCAGCGTGTTGCATGGGAGCGCTCAATACGATGGCAAATATGTTCCCATATATTTACTGGAAGATGGCGAGCGCAAAAGCCTTCCAGAAATAGATTTTCATTCGTGGGACATACATTTCCCAATAAAGGTTTTTGAAAAGGAGGGAGAAAACACAACAATATACTTCATCGAATAAGTTGAAAGGAAACTGGGATATACTCTGACTTATCTGCTCGTTATTCGCCAGACGTTGCGTAAATCTCGTAAGGCATTATTTTTTTGTTTACTCTCTTCTTGCCTTTCAGCTTATTTATCAAGTCTGCTGCCTTCTCTTTTTTCTTATGCGTCTCTAACCTCGCAGCAAGTGCCGCAAGCTCTTCCTTCTTCGTATGTTCGTATTCCTTCTCCTCAGCCTTCTTCTCCTCAACCTCTACTACTTCTTCCTCTTCTACTTTTGCATGAAAAACAGAATTCAAAATTCATCCCTCCATAGAGTGCGTTCTCGCTCCATCTTAACCCGTATAAACTAAGGAATACTTTGTATAAATAACTTATGGCAATTTAAAGAATTTGTTTCTATGAGTGGTTGATATGAAACTTATAGACGTGGCTCTGGGCGAAGAGAGCGCCGACCTCGTGATAAAGGGCGTGAACGTCGTCAACGTGATGAGTGGTGAGATTCACGAGGCGGACATTGCCGTTTGCGACGGCAAAATAGCCGGCTTGGGAAAGTATTCAGGCAGGGAAGAAATGGACGCAAGAGGGTTTTATGCCGTTCCGGGCTTAATAGACGGGCACACGCACATTGAGATGAGCATGCTCTCTGTCTCCGAGTTCGCCCGTGTCGTCGTTCCGAGAGGGACGGCGGCGGTTGTTGCCGACCCGCACGAGATTGCGAACGTGCTCGGCGTAGAAGGCGTTCGCCTGCTCCTTGAGGAAGCGAAACGCACGCCGCTTAAGGTCTTCTGCATGGCGCCGTCCTGCGTGCCGGCGACATCCCTCGAAACGGCAGGTGCGGAAATAGGCGTCGCTGAGATTCAAGAGCTCCTCAAGACAGCGGGGGTGCTCGGCGTTGCGGAGATGATGAATTTCCCCGGCGTCCTCTCTAAGGATGAAAGTGTCCTTGCGAAGATTGCTGCCGCTCGTGCGCTTCGGCGTCCGGTGGACGGGCACGCTCCTTTACTGAGTGGGAAGGAGTTGAACGCTTACGTCGCCGCCGGAATAAGGTCTGACCATGAAAACACGAGTTACGAGGAGGCGCTTGAAAAGCTGCGTCTTGGGCTGCGGGTGATGGTGCGAGAGGGCTCTGCCGCAAGGAATCTCAAATCGATTGCACCTCTGCTCAGAGAAAAGGACGGACGGAACTTATTGCTCGTCACTGATGGCGACCGCACGCCTAAAGACTTGAAGGAGCAAGGTTATCTGGATTACGTGCTGCGAAGGGCGATTGAAGAGGGAGTTGACCCTGTGCGGGCGGTGCAGATGTGCACGATTAACGTCGCCGCCTATTTCGGGCTTGACGTTCATCCGGGCATCGGGGCGTTGACGCCGGGCATGGTCGCGGATATCGTTTTGCTGCGGAACTTGGAGCGTTTCGAGGTTGAGCGGGTTATAATTGACGGGAAACCGATTTCGCCCGCAAGCTTCAAAACGATGTTTAAATACCCGGAACACGCGACAAAAACTGTCCGCATCAAAGAAGTGACGCCTGCGGACTTCCACATAGATTTGAACGGCAGGAGGAAAGTTAGGGTCATAGGGATTATTGAAGGGGAAATTTTGACCGACGAGATAATCAAAGAGGTAGAAGGCGTGGATGTGGACGCCGACGTTTTGAAAATTGCGGTGCTGGAGCGGCACGGACGCACCGACGGGAATATCGGCTTGGGCTTCGTTTACGGCTTCGGGCTGAAGCGGGGCGCAGTTGCGTCCTCAGTAGCCCATGACTCTCATAACATCGTAACGGTCGGCACGAATGACGAGGATATGGCGTTGGCGTGCAACCGCCTTCGGGAGCTCGGCGGCGGGATTGTCATCTGCGACCGCCGCATCGTCGCGGAGCTCCCGTTGCCCATTGCCGGACTCATGAGCTACAAGCCGCTCGAAGAAGTTATCTCAAGGCTCGAAGCGTTGGAAAAAAGTGTAAGGAAGTTGGGTTGTAAGCTGCGCTCGCCGTTCATCACGATGTCGTTCCTCGCACTCCCCGTCATCCCAAAGCTTAAAATCACGGACAAGGGGCTCGTGGACGTCGAAGCTTTCAAGCTCGTAAGCCTTGTCGTAGGATGAACATTGTTCGAACCAAATACAACGGTATGCCTGCTACTTCTTAGCGAGTCTGGCGAGGTGCCCATATTTCTTAGCCGCATCCACCATCGCACGCATGTTTGCGAGCGGCGTCTTCGTCCCGAAACCGCACCCCGGCGCCAGCACGTCTATACCCTCTTCTATCGCCGTCTTTGCTTGTTCCATCACATCCTCTGGGCTCTTCTTTATCAGCGTGTGCAACTGGTCCAGTCCGCCGACGAGCGCCACACGGTCGCCGACGAGCTCACGTGCCTCCCGCACGGGAATCATCTGCGGCTCCGGGATGGACAATCCGTGAGCGCCGAGACTCGCAAGCTCGTTTATTATCCGCCTTGGATCTGAGCAGTGGTGCGCAACCATGTAAACGCCCATCTTCCGTATTTTGCCTGCGACCTCTTTGTCTATGGGGAAGAAGACCTCAGGATACTCTTTCACCCTGCTGGAAATGCCAACGTTGTAGAAGATGACGTCGGCGCCGGCGTCCACGACTGCCTCAGCGAATGCGAGACTCATCTCGCTTACTTTTTTGGCAAGCTTCACCGTGTCATCTATGTTCGTCTTCACCCACATCATCACCTTCATTATGTCAACCAAAGCACCACCGAGCGACATCGTCGCCGGCGCTATCACCATGACAGTCAGCGGCAGCTTTGCGGCGTTGCACTTCGGCTTCAAAATCTCAATCGCCTTTAACACCACAGACGGCAACTCCGCATCTCTCGGGTCTGGAATTTCCAGCTTGTCTATGTCCTCTGGGCTCTTTATTGGAACTTCTTCAACCATGGGCTGCGTGTCTTTCTTCCACTTGTAAAGCTTTGTGCCAAGCGCACTCGCCTCGGTATAAACAATAAAAGGAATTCTGATGCCTTCGAGTCCGGCATGTTCGAAAGCTGCCCACGCCAGCTTCGCCATCTTCTCAGCGTCCTTATGCGCCTCCGGGAAGAAGGCGCCGCTCGCCTCCATCAGCTCGACCGTCCCGGTCTGCGTAATCCCCGGACACGGCGCCCGGTCCACCGGATTCTGGTCTAAAGCGGCAAATAGCCGCTCCCTATAATTCATCTCATCTCCCATTTTTACGCCCCCGAAGCGAGTCTGGCGAGGTGCCCATATTTCTTAGCCGCATCCACCATCGCACGCATGTTTGCGAGCGGCGTCTTCGTCCCGAAACCGCACCCCGGCGCCAGAATGTCCGTCCCCGCCTCTATACACGCCTTCGCCTCCGCCATGACCTCCTCAGGCCCCCTCTTTA
>NZ_JBMXYC010000052.1:0-17166 GCF_053996935.1 Candidatus Alkanophaga liquidiphilum | reverse complement strand
ATTTCAAGCAATTAATTTTTGAAAATAATCGCTTTGTATAGGATTAGAGAATACTTTCAATGGAGCTTCTCTCTATTCCTAAGACCTCCTTCCTCATCGCCGCTTTCGTTCTCAGGATGTAGAGGAAGATGGAATCTTCGTCCTCGTTTATTATCTTCTTCAGCTCGCTCTTTATGCGTAGGAGCTCGCTTTCCGTGAGCTCACCCTCGAAGACAGAGTTCTGCACCCAGTTCATGTGCATCCGCAGGAACTTCTTGACCCTGTTCACCCGCTTGACGTTGACATCGTAGGTGATTATAACGTACATACTAATTTTGCAAGACTCACCACTAGTTCTTTCCTCCAGTACGGAGGCTTTGTAGCGCTATGAGCTAATACAGACTTTAATAATGAGCATTTTCTGTTCCTCAAAAGAGATATCACCTCAGTTGTAGTATGAGGTCTTAGAAGCTCCCGGTATTCACTCTTTCCATTTTTATACACAAGCCCCCTCTCATCAAGGGAAATATCGTCCTTACTTATAAGGTTGTAAATTTGAGTTTTCTTTAAGTCGCCCCATCCCATGTCTCTCTTCTTACCGATACTCATTTTAGCCTTTAATGAATTCTCAATATCCTTTTTTTCTCCTCTTGCAACTGCAGTCCAAAGCAGATTGGTCCTTTCGATTCGAACTTCATAAAATATATCTCTATAGGCTCCTTTTGTCTCCTGAATTTCGCTCAAACTCCCCCTCAATTTTACACCTACTGTTTCTTTCACCAGCAAGATCTTGGGAATCATGCTTTTCCTAGAGATGCAAATTCTCACTGCTCCGCCGAAGTGAGATTTTACTTCTCTTACGCTCTCTAAGCAGGCGGTTTCTCTATTTAACCCGAAGCGCATCTCAGTGTTGTATGGAGTGAGCACTGACAATACGTCTCCCCCTCTCACTGACGGCATGAGGTAAGAAGTTGAAATCGAAGGCGTCCTATCTGCTATAGCACGCGTGAGGTCTTCAAGGTAACGTTTGCGCCAATCCCTATTTGCATAATATTTTGCGAATGAAAAAACTCCATCCAGAGTTATCAAAGTACCCTCCAATATGTTAGGGTTGGAAAAGGTGGCTTGGAAGGGGGGTGTTCTGAAGCCGAGAGTTATAAGGAAAATTGTCATGTCTTCTTTTCTCTCCTTACCTTCTTCTGCTTCTTTCTTTGATCTCTGGTGCATCATTCAATGCTTCAAATATCTGATCTATTCTGTCTTGGACGAGCTTTTCATAAGCTTGCTCATAGTCCTGAGTATTTATTGATGAAGAGTAACTGACTTCGAGACTGCCAAAACCTCTGACAACTGAGCCACCGACGTTTGGGAAGTTTTTAAGAGTTTTAAACACGAGCCCCCACTCTGCATCGGTCAGCGGAATAAGCTCCTCAATGTAGGTAACGAAAACTGTACCTGGAGCTATCGCCTCCCTTGTAAATATCTGTTGGACTGCCGCCTCCTCGCGTCCTTCCTTTTCTAAGCCTAAAATTCTGTCAAGTTCCTCAAAGTTTGTTTTAATTTCAAGCTGCGATATCTTTGCTTTGTCGTCCTTTCTTATCATTTGCACTGAGATCAGAATATCGGAGAGTTTCGTCTTTGGTTGTTCTCTCACCAAGTCATCTATTAAATCATAAGTCTCTTCCACAACAGGATACCCGATACCGAATTTCAACTTACTTGGCACCATGAATTTTGCAAGCGCACATCCCATTATGGAAAGTGGCAGGAGAGGTTTAACGTAACTCTCCATCTTGTTAGATATCTTTTTAGCGGTAAGTTCCTGCTCACCAGCCCTTGCTAGAATCCCGCCACTAAATAACGTCATGAGAGTTCCTGCATTTGCTGTAAATTCTCCAGCAGACCCGCTCTTCTTTGCCTCCCATACTCTTTTAACATCTCTTAAAAATTGAATTGCCATCTCGTCTCTAAAAGCTCCTCTGATGCTGTTCCCAGGGATTATGGGAACCTCCAAGAGTTCTCCATCTTCCTTCACTATTGGAAGTTTGTAGAGGAGCACGGTCGTCCCGACGGACTCGAATCCCACGCTCAGAGGCTCTTTTGCCTTGAGTTTAAGAACAACCCGCATTTTATCCCTCCCCTTCTACCTCTATACCTTTACTTGCAGCGTAGAACACTACACTCAGATAAGGATAGCGTTTTACGTAGTCTAGGACTTCTTTCTCCATGCTTCTCGCTTTGTCAAGCGATACTCTCAGCGCGTTAGCTTTCTCTTTTGAAAGAAAAATTGCATCTCCGGCGAGCTCTTTTAACAGGCGCTCTGCGAAGTCTTCCACACTATTAACGGACCTTGAAAGCATAGCGACGCGTTTTGCTAGAATCGTATTCCACTTCTTCCGTACGTCTTTTGAGATCTTGCTCCAGTCGATAAGCTCATTAATCGCCCCTAATAAATCTATTACCGCTTCCCTTGCATCTCCTCCCACGCTTACCACCTCTTTTCGGAGGTTTGGGTAGTACTCTCACCCCATATATCTCCCTCAGCCTCCTTAGACACTCTACTGCTTTATCCTTATTACTTCCTACGAAGTCCATGATTTCAGAAAACTCCTCTACGGTCAAATCCTTCTTCTCTCCCCAGCATATAACTCCGGATCTTAATGAGCTTTCTAATATGAACTTTTTACGTCGTCCTACTCTGACCGCTGGATGCATAAATTGTGGAATGAAACTTATGGTTAGAGGTATCAATGTGAATTTAGGATTTAGTAGGAAGGCAGCATCTCTGTAACCATCTTCCGTCTTTGCTGCTTCAAGCCAAAGTTTACTAAGCGTCTTAAGCCAGAAGTTTCCGGAGATACTTAATGCGATTTCTTCTTTCACCGGGGCTTGCATTTGTAGTTGGTATCTTTCAACAAGCGCGGGACTAGGTATTACAGCCCCCTCCGTCCCTTGATCCTCTAATAAAAAGCCGCAGAAACAAGCAGGGCACACGTGGTCGCCTGAAAACATCATCTGTGGCGCGTCTGCAAATGTTTTACCAAACTCATACCTGATGTTAGCTGGTTCCCCACAAAATACGCACATGTTACTGCCCGTGAGCTCTCCACTGATTGAATTTCTCACACCGTCAGCAGATACTGAGATGTTTTTCTTCGTAGCCCAACTTTCTACTTCCTCCCTTAAAAACTCTTCTATACATTCTTTGAAGCTCGCATCGAATCCCGAATCTACATAAATCAGCGCTCCGTCCTTGCTTCCACCAATAGTGAGCATTGAGAGGGCGTCACCGTATGAAATTTTTACACCATCGCTTTCGATTAGCGTGTCCCCCTCATAATATTCAATGGAGAACTCCTGCCCGAACTCCCTCGCTACCGGTAGCTTTATGCTAAGGGTGTCATCTTTAACCTCCACCCTAAACTCTCCTATATCTAACTCTTTCACAATTCCCTCAATTTCCTCTATTGATCTTATTCGGAAAGAAATGGTTGGTGAATATATGTATTTCACTCTACTTATACCTAAAACTTCTTTGAATCTTTTAGCATAAGCTCTTGAAAGCTTCTTTATTAAACGCTTGTGTAATAACGACGCCACTGTAAATCTATACTCTCCTGAAAGCTTTAAGGGAATCAATTTCAGAAAAGGTGATTGTCCCTCTGTAAGGAAGAGGAAATAATTACCCTCGATTTGTTCCACCAACTGACTTCTCTCTATTTTTTTGATCGGATTTCCCCTATTATGATGGTGCTGTATTATGACATTGGTAGTTTTACTTAAATCTATATTACCTTTAAGACTTTCAAGGATGTTATGATAAATAGAGGGATTTGGAGAGAAATGCCACCAATTTGCTCCTCTCTCTCCTTGATACCAGAGCATCATCCCTTTGAAAAAGTCATGGATCATGCTTGCTGCAGCTATTTCTTTATCATTCTTCTGTAAGCTTGCAGCAGAAACAACGAGCATGTGGTGGGAAAGGTCGTCTATCAGTGGAACGGAGGTTTTCTTATCCGTCCTCGCTAACACCCCACGGATCATACTTCCAACCTCCCTAAGAGCATATAAAACCTTACCACCAAATCACGAACGGCTCATACTCCTGCACGCCGATGAGGTGCTTCACGAGCTTGTAGCACTCCAGACGGATAAGCCTCTGATACGACACGTTCCGCCTGAGCGTCCTGTGTTTGATCGTTTTTTCCAGCCGCTCCTGATAGTTTCGCAGAAATATCTTGCGACCATCGGCGTTCAAAAGGCATTTATTAAGCTCATCCCGGAAATGCTCCAGCCTGAGCATCTGCTTGTTCACCAGATAGAAAATGAGGCGGTCAACAAGCAAAGGCTTGAAAACCTCGCTTACGTCGAGCGCTAACGAAAATCTCCTCTCCGAAGGCTCGTGCAGGTAAGAAATCGTGGGATTTAACTGCGTGTTGTAAATCTCGGAGAGCACCGTTGCATAAAGAAGTGAGTTTCCAAAACTAATCAGCGCATTCACGGCATTCTCCGGCGGCTGCCTGCTCCGCCGCTCGAAGCGGAACTCCTCAGGGAGAATGTAATTGAAGCCGTCATAGTATTCAATCTTAGCACGCGCTTCGACGTTCATCACCTCCGTGATCTTCGTTGCGTCGTTAAGCTCATGCAAAATGCCCCCAAGCTCTATTTTCTTGTCCTCAAGCTTGTATTTCGAGACGTTCCGCACCATGTTCCTGATGGCGCCCCGCACGAAAGCCTTCGCCAACGCCAAACGCTTCTCACCGTCCAAATAATGCTCCACCTGCTTCACGAGCAAATCTCCGGAGAGCAGCCGCTCCCTCGGGTAAAAACTCCCCTCATAGAAGCCGTAACGGTTAAAGAAGTGCACGGGAATCTTGTTTAATGCGAGAAGGTGCAGAGCTTGGGAGGTTATTGTGAGCGAGCCATATGCGTAAATGCTTTGAATTTTGGAGATGGGAAGCGGCTTTTTATTCCCGCGGCTCACGAAATAAAGCGTGTTTTCTTTCCTCTCCAAAACGCCGTCAGACGTTATGTAAAGGTTTTTCATCGCTTAGCCTACATCTTTTACGTGCAGGGCTTCGACCACCCGCCAGGCTTTATTCACGACTTCTTGGTCTGCCGTCACCAGCTTCGCCCCGGCGAGCTTGGCGAGCGCCACATAACTGGCGTCATATAAGGTAATGTCGAGGTCGACCGCCGTCCTCACCACCTCCTCACAATACCTGCCCCGCAAGCCCCAAAGCTCAATCCCATACTTCTCCAAAGACTCAGCAGCCCTAATCAGCTCCTCCTTCGAGTATAGGTTGCTGTAGCGCAGAGCATTGAGCACCTCGTAGGGCATTAAACTCGGGCTCGCAAGCTCGACCGCCCCCCGTATGAACTTGTCCCTGAGAAGGAGTGCTTTTCCGCTGTGCTCCTCCTCCAAGAACCACTTTACGACCACGGAGGCGTCCACTACGACTTTCTCCGCCGCCACGCCCTTATCACCTCCGCGCTGTCCCAGCCCTCGGGCGCCTTCTTACGCAGCTTCTCGTTCAGAAGCACCGCCTCCGCAAGGTTCCTGCCGCTTTCCTCTTTAACCTTACGCTCTAAAGCCTTCCGAACCACCTCGCTCCAGTTTATATGGCTAAGCCGCTCCATCTCACGCTTCAACCGCTCATCCACACGCACGGTCACCAAAGGCATGTTTGTATATGCGTATATACATGTATAAAAAGCTCACGCCGAAAAGCAAAGCTCGTAATAGGCGCACCGTCGGCAAATCGGCTTCCGCTCAGGCTTCGGCAGCCACCCACGCACAACACGCTTGATGTCTTCAAGCACCTTTTCAAGCTCCTTTTCAGCCTGTTTGTCGAGCGAAAGCTCTTTCTTCTTCCTGAGCTTCGGGTAGCTGATCACCGCCTTTACCCTCTCGATACCCTTCCTCTTTTTCAGGAAATAGAGGTAGTAAAGCGTTTGCATCTCATGAGCTTTCTCCATTTTATCGGACTTCTTCACCTCGTGGATCTCAAGGACTTCGCCGTTCTGCATGAAATCCACCGCTATCAAATCGTCAATAATCACGTTCTTCTCACGTCCCTCATAGCTGTATTCGTGCAGTAAGAAGCCCAACGCCACGAGGTCGGACTCCCGCTCCATCTGGATTCCGTGCGAGAACAGCCAGAGCTTCGTCCTGCACACGAAATAGTAGTTCACCTGCGTCCCCCTGACGAGAAGCTCGTGCCTCAGCTCCCGCTCCAGCTCCGGCTCCAGTTCCGGCTTTGATTCCAACCCCCGCTCGCCGCTCATGTCAAAGGATGAAATCTTCGTCCGCAAGAACTTCTGTGACGATTAAGTCCTCGATCTCTATCCTCTTCTTGCTGTAAAGAGGCGCCAGCCCCCACAAGCATCCCGAAAGCCCCTCCGAAACCCTCGCATACGACAACCACCTTTCGAGCTTCTCCGAGTAGATGGATTCGATGTAGTCCGAATACAGAAACTTCATCCATTCGTTCCTGTCCACGCCTCCGATCTCCGCAAACTCCTCATAAGGGTCTTCAAGCAGAGAGGGCGTAACGACTCCACGCACCACCTTCTCTCTCCTTTCCCGCCAGTCCCCCACTACAACTTCCCGCCTCTTCCGGTCTATCCTCTCAATGAAGGCGTTGTCAAGAATCCAGATGAGGTCGTATTCCGTCTCCTCGCCGCCGTAAATCACCTTCCACCGCAGCGTGTCCCCTCTGAACCTCCTGAAAGAGTTTTTGAACGACCGCCACCATCTCCTCAGGCTTTCAGCAACGTCCTCGTCCACATTTTCTCCCTCTAAATACGCCTCGACCATGCTCTCGACCTTAAACATGAACTTCGAAAACGGGAAGCTCTCCTGCAACTTCCTGAGAACCTGCTCTCTCCCGTAGCTCCTCAGCGCCTTTGAAATCGACCAGAGGACGGCGCCCATGAACCTCGGAATTTTCTCCCTCTTCAGCTCCTTATCCCGAAAGGCTCTACTCACGGCGTCCGAAAACTCATAATAGCTCAACTTCCGCCCATCAAACCCCCTCAGAGCCTCGACGACGCTCACGTGCGCCACGCAGTATATCTCGCTCCGCTTTCCCTCTCGCCCTATCCTCCCAATTCTCTGCATGAAATTCCGCAGGTACCTCCCGGAATCGATGTATGCGAGGCAAACCGGGTAATTGACGCCCACCTCCGCCTTTGCCGTCGTGATGACTATGTCGTAGTCCGTAGGCTCGAACTCGAAGCCCTTTTGCCTCGTCTGGAGCCCCGTATTCACCCCTATTCGGGCGTCAGGAAACTCCGCACGTATCTTCCTTTCCGCCAGCAAAGCCTCCCTCAAAGAGTCGAAAAGGAAGAAGGCTCTCTTGTTATCGTCCAGAGCCTCTGAGAGTCCCTCCTTTACCTCCTCTCTCAGACCGTCGCCCTCGAACAGCCATTTGTAAAGGGAGCCTTGCCTCGAAACCTCGATGAAATGAATTTCCTGCTCTCCTTGAACGGCGCGTCCCTCTCTCCCCACTTCTTGCCGCGCAAGCTCCCACTCTAACCCTTCCAAGTATTCAAACAAGACCCCCTCTGGTGTTGCGGAGGAGAAGAACCATTTGATGTCGAAAAATTCTCTAACCGACAGTAGCATCATCAGGACGTTGGCAATTTGCTCCTCATCGTAGAGATGGTATTCGTCGAAGACGATGTAGTCCAGCTTGTTGAAGAACTCCGTCCAGTCCGGGAAACTTAAGATGTAACGCTCCCTTCCGCTCCAGTCGGTATGGTAGCCGCCGTGAATGAGGAAATTTATGATGTCAGGATTCGTCACCACGACCTCCGCCGCCGTCACCCGCTCAAGCAACTCCTTTGCTCTTTCAATGCCGTGCCGCTCCAGCCTCTGCCCCGTCAGAATTTCGACTTTGATGTATTTGTCGAGCGTCCTCGCCATGTCCTCGACGAGCGCATTGGTGGGAGCGACAATTAGCCCCCGCCTCGGCATCAAATCTTCTTTGGAGCGGAGAGAGGGCAGCATGAAGGCGAACGTCTTGCCGGCGCCCGTCGGCGCAACGACTACCGTCACCTCCTTCCGCTCGCTCAAATCCGAATAGAACACCTCTTGAAACTTGTGAAGCCGGAGCATGTCTCCGCCAAGCTCGATCTGAACGCTCCCGAACGGAATCCTTTTCTCCTCGACCGTGACGGTGACGGACTCCGAAGCTGGAGCTGTATCTGAAGGCGAGCCGCTCATCCGAAAAGCCTCCTCTCTAAACGCTCCAAATCTTCCTCTCCCAACCCCTTTACCAAAATGTACTGCGCCAAGACGGGCTCGAACGTTAGTCCTTCTCTCACCTCAAGCTCCTCACCGAAGAGCTTCAGCACGTATATGTTCATCCAAGCTTCCTTCTCAAGCTTATCAACACGCTCTAACAGCAGCAAGCACTCCCTCCCGTTGCCCACTCTCAGGGTGAAGCGTTCTGGTAACTCTAAATCGCCAAGTAGGGAAGCTTGAAACGTCGAACCCCCCTCTATCCCTTGAACGAGCCTGAAATCCTTATAGAGGGGCTGGTTACCCCCTCCTTTGAGGGCGACGAGCGTCGAGAAGCTCCTTGCCCCGTCGTTCCCG
Organism: Candidatus Alkanophaga liquidiphilum; assembly: GCF_053996935.1. Lineage (NCBI taxonomy): Archaea > Methanobacteriati > Methanobacteriota > Methanomicrobia > Candidatus Alkanophagales > Candidatus Alkanophaga > Candidatus Alkanophaga liquidiphilum. Next base: position 8,582 of record NZ_JBMXYC010000052.1, on the reverse strand, counting down.
AAGCTACTGCTGTTTGCGAAGATGCGCGTCCTCCTGAAGTTGAGGGGGCGAGCGACGCTCCAGAGGAAGCCAAGACGCTTGAGCTCCTCGTATTCGGGCTTCTCCTTCATCAAATAGGTCAATTCCCTATCTTTGCAGAAGGCGAAGTTCGTGGCGTATGTCAGGGCGAGGTCGCCGATGAATGGCGAGGTTGAAGCCACGCCGCTTTCAGTCCTCGTGTAGTAAAAAAGAGGAGATAGGAGGGTTATTTTGAAGTGCTCGACCATCTGTTGCTCACCTCTAGAGGCTGAGCCTCTCAAGGTATTCGCCGATGTTACCCTCTTTCACCACCTTGCACTCGACCAAGTAGCGGATGGAGTCGTCGAGAAGCCTGAGATACAGCTGCTTCAGCTTTTCCTCCTCTTTCAGCATGTTTAAGAGTGTTTCCGTCAACTTTTCCACCTGCTCGCCCTCCAAAACTCTCTGTGAGCACTCCTTGAGCTTCCCAACACAGTAGTCAACTACGGTTTCGAGACTCACTTCGCCGCCGCCCCACTCCTTCGTCAGCAGGTAAGAACTTATTGGAGGCTCAAACTGGTCGAGAGCGATGGCGACGACGTGATTCCGCACGTTCGCGTCCATGACGTTGCTCTGCGCTCCGTATCTCGTCGTTTTCAGGATGGAAAGCATGACGTGCGCAAAGGCTTCGGGCGTCACGTCTGGGAATGTGACGAACTGCGGGAAGAAGGCTCCGGGCTTCACGTATTGGACATCGAAGAGCGTTTCTCGGTGCTCACCCCGCTCCTTGTCCCACATCGTCCCCTCCTCGCTCAGGGCGTTGTGCGTCAGCTCCTCGGTAATTTCAGCCTTGTCCCTGAGCGAGTAGCTCCACTCGTAGATGACCCTTGCGGGAAGCCCGACAGCCTCGCCGCCCTCCTCGGTGATGCTGTCGCCGAATGTTAACGAGTTCGGATTTGCAAGCTGCACCCGCTCCTTTATCAGATTATACTCGACTGCGGGGTCCACGATCCCTAACTTCCTGCACAGCAGGAGCCCCGTGAGCTTCTCCCTCGACTTCAATTTCCTCGACGGGATGACAACAACCTCCCTGTCACCAACCTCCGTGCTTACCACCTCATCAGGCTCCGTCGAGCGATTTATCAAGTATCCGACCATCTCTCTCACTAAAAGCACCTTTATGACGTTCGGCGTCCTCTTTCCGAAACGCTCTTGGAAGAACTCTCTTGGAATCGTCTGGTAGAGGCTTTCTCTGAAGTCCCGGACGACGTCCTCATCGTATTCCACGAACGCCCTTTCAACAACCCCCGCAGCGCTACCCCTCCTGCGTGGCAACTCCGCTCACCTCCTCAGCAGCTCTCTCCCTCCACTCAGCCCACCGCTCATCGGATTTCTTCGCATACTCGAAGGCGAAGCCATAAGTCCAGTAGCGAAGTTCGTTCTTCGATGGAAGTCTGCCCTGCCAAATCTTCTCGTAAAGCTCCTCGTAGAACGCCTTGCAGAATTTCTCGACGGCGTCTCTCCGCCCGAACCTTGTCTTCCTCTCGATTACTCCTGCCATCAGGGAAATCACGTCCCCCTTCCCGAGATTCCGCCGAATCCCGTGCTTCAGCCCCTCAAGCGCCGCCCTGAACAGCCACGTCTGCTTGGAGCCGCTGCGCCCACTCCACTTGATGTCCGCCGCCAGTTCAGCTAACTTCTCAAGTACTCCCATCTTTTCACCTCCCACACGCTCGAAAACGAGCATAAGGCCATCTTCATGCGCTCTAACAAACCCCTCCCGTGAGCGGTCATCTAACCTATACAGGTAAAAGAAGAACGCTAAGCCCTGCGGCTCCGCCGAATAATCATTAAGCATCCTCAGAAGCTCGTTTTGATAATTCCTGCCGCCCACCCGTTGCGCAAGCCTCCTTAAAAGCTCATACTCCCTTTCAACCGCCTCCACCTCGTCCAGCCTTATTTCGTCCCAGCCAAGCCTCTTTAGCGCCTTCGGGGCGTAGTCAAAGGTCAAGGTCGCCCTCTTAACTCTGTCCGGGTTCATCGCATACGTCAGATAAACCTTGAAGCCCGTATCCTTTACAAAGCTCAGAAGCGTGCGAAAATGACGAGCCAAGAACTCAGCATCGCCTTTTATCGCTAACGGAGCCATCAGGAAGGGCGCAAGGTCTTCCGGGAGGTCTGCAGGGTCAAAACCGTAAACAAACTTGCACATAGACCTAAAAGGGTCGAAAAAGCGTCCTAAGCCCCCGAATATCTCCGTTACTCTCTTCGTCACGCCCCCGACGTTCACAAGCGGGATAGTGTAATCGTAGGCGTCCACGTAAACCGTGTAAACCTCCTTACCCTGCCCGAAGGCGAGCCTTCTGAGCATGATTTCCGCCAAGCATGTCCCGCAAATACGTTTCTCCCAGTTTTTTATGGAGACGACGGTGCGGTTCGTGAAGCCACGAGGAGAGAAGCCGAAAGCCACATCGTCCCTCGCCGCAACGCCCGCCTCACCCCCGCAGAGACAGCACATGTTGCGCTTGTCCGCCAAGCTCCTCGGCTCAAGCCTCGAAAGCAGCGGCTCGCCGTCAATATAAGCAAAGTTCAGAACCTCCCTGAAGACTTTGCGAAAACTCACCTGCTCCCCCTCATAATTTTTCTCCAGCAGCTCCCTGAGCTTCGTGATAAGCTCGTCCTTGACCTCCGCACCCAACCTCTTGGTCGCCCCTACGAGCTTCACGTAATTCTTCAACCCTGTGTCACGCCTCCCTAAAATCTCGGCGGCGTTCGGTAGAAAACTTAAGTCTAAGTCGGAGAAGTAAGCCTCCTCAGCCTCCCTTTTCAGCCTTTCGACCTCCCTACTGTCGACGGAAAGTTGCAGTATTAGCTTAAGAAGCACGAAAATTTCGAACTTCTCGGCGTCGAACTTTTCGATCTCCTTGCTAATTGCCTCCTTTAACCGCTCGTCCCTCGAAATACCGTAGTAAAGTGCTTCTTTATTCCTGAGAAGCCTCTCAAGGAACCTTACCACGTTTTCCTTGCTTGGCTCAACGAGCCTGAAGACTCCAAGCTGTGCCTTCTGCCTATCGATTTTCACCAACTCTTCCATCCGCTCCAGAATTTTCGCCTCCAACTCTCCTGCAAGCTCCTCAACAGCCCCCTCAAGAAACTCCCTGCTTAAGGGCTCGCCGAGCCAGATGAAGCCCCGTGGCGACACGAGCAGAAGCTTTCCGGAAACTCGCCTCATGATTCCTTCCAGCAAGAACCTCGTAATCAACTCGTAAGGGGTGTCCTCAAAGTGGAAGGAGTGGACCCCATCGAAGTGTCTCTTAAGCCTTTTATGAAGCTCTCGGGACGTCTCAGCAAAGGATTCGGTTGGAGGGAGGGAAATTGTGTCTGCGAGGTGCACGACATTCTGCAAGTATTCCCTGACCACCCTGTCGAGTCCTCGTCTACGAGGTAATGAGACGGTGATTTCCCGATCAGTGTATCTCGTTCTGTCTTCCGTGCTGAGAACTAAGTAGCGGACGATGTTCTTTTCCTCCTCGGAAAGTTCTAGACCGAGCCGCCTGATAACCTCAGAAAGCCTTTCAAGCGCCTCTCTCAGGTCAGTCGTTCCGAAGAGCTTGTTGATGTCGTGAAGGGCGATAGAGAGCATTGCGCACCTCACAAGCATCTGAAGGTCCGCATCTCCGCTCAACAAAAGCCCTGACAGCTCCCTGCTTTTGAGAAGTTTCTGCTCTAAAAGGAGCATGGCAGCGGGTATGCCGTTCAGAATATGCATCGGGTAGCTCATGTCTGGATACTCGCGGAAGCCGAAGCCGCCCTTTGCTGAGATGAGCCGAAACTCCTCGAAAAGTCTCAGGAAAACTTCGTTAAGAAACCGCCGCATCTCCTCCTTAAAGGGCTGCGTCTCAAAAACCTCCTCCACCTTGACCCTAATCCTCGGTCTCCGCCGCTCCTCGGACACTTCACCCACCTAACCCTACTTTCCATTACCTATATAAATTATTAACCCTTAACCTAAAAGTTAAGTATGAGACCGGCACACGTCATCGTCATCGGTTTCCACGCCGCCCACATCTACAAGCCGCTCGTCGAGTTCGGCGCCTCGAAGGTCGTCTTAGTTTACTCCACCAAGGAGGAGGTCGAAGGGAGGGTCGCTGATGCGCTCGCGGAGGCTCGCCGCCTTTTCTCCGGCTTAGGTCTGCCGTATGAGGAGCTAAAGCTCGAAGCTTACGAGTTCGAGCAGAACGTCGAGCTCCTGCGGAAGGTCATCAGGCGGGAGCGGCAAGTTATCGTCAACCTCACCGGCGGGCGGAAGATAACGTCGTTCGCCCTCCTCTACGCTGCACTCCTCGAGCCCGAGCATGTGAAAGCCATCGTTTACGTAAGCGAGGACGACGAAATCATACGACTACCGAAGTTCCTGCCGAGCGTGAGCATCACGCCCTCCGAGCGCAAAGTCTTGAACGTCCTTGGTAAGGGGAAGTGCGTCTCCGAAATAGCCGAAAAGCTTGATATATCCCTGCCAGCGGCAATAAAGCTTGTCGGCAGCCTCGAGAGGAAGGGATTAGTAAGAAGCGAGCGAGTGGGGCGGAAAAGATTAGTCATGCCGCTTTTCTGATGTCTGCTGACGCCCCTTAACAACCTCCACCATCCCAAAGCCCATGGAGTTTTTCTCGCCGAAGCCAGCCTCATATCCGAACTTGAGAAGGGCAGGGTCGCCACGTGCGACGAAGCTCATCATCGTGCCCCGATGCCACGTATTTTTAATTTGCGTTCTGACGAGCTTTGCCGCCCCCCTCGGCTCCACTTGGAAGTCCCCGCTCGGCGGCGTCCCGTAGAAATCCTCATACTTCCCCAAAAGGTTTTTGCGGAGGTTTTCGTAGAACTTCCGTTCCGACGGATATAGGTCCCAAGTTTTGCGCCGCCCATCGGCATCGACGACAGTCCGCACCACGATGGGCGACAGCGTTCTGAACACCACCTCACTTCCAATTTCGGGCGTTTTCAGCGTCTCGATACGTTCCACGACGAACCTCGCATTTGTGATTTGAAACTCCGGCTCTCCGAGGACGCCTTCGACGAACGCCGAGACCACGCTCGCCTTCGGCGACGAAAAGAGGAAGCGGCAGTCCTTCAGCCAGAGTTTGTCCTGCACGACCCTGCGGAAGCCTTCGGGGAACAGCCGTGAGAACGTGAAAAACTTAAAGCGCTGTTGGCGGCTGTGCAAGCCGAGCTCCGGGCGCACGCTCATAATCTTTCGATAAATGGCACTGGCTACCATGTAATTGTAGTTCAACGGTAGCTTCTGAATACGCTCCGAGCGTAAGCTCACTCTGACCCGCATTCTTCCCCCATTCAAACTTTAAGAGGAACATACATTTCCTGCCGCCTCGCAGTGATGCTGGCGGCGACGATGCCCACCTCGTAAAACGCAATGAGCGGACCGGCGACGCCCGTCTGTCTGAAGACGTCGGGCGGCGTGAAGAGAGCGGCGAGCGTGAAGATTGCCACACATTCGTGCTTGCGGAACTTTTTGAGCGTCTCCGAAATGAGCATGACGCCTTCGGGCAGCAAATCCCCCTTTATCCGCAGGATGACGTGATTCATGAGCGGGAAGGATACGCACATGCCTCCTAATTATGCTTAAAATAATCATAAGCTTCTTCTTAATTGCCGCAGTTATATAACCCAGCTCTCGAAATATGCTCACGGACGCACCCCCATGACCAAAGATAGAACGGATGCGCCGCAGGCTCGTGGCATGCCTCATCTCCCTACTTTCCATATTCGTGCCCCTCTTCTTTTTTCGGGTCCGGTGCGCAAATCCCTCCTCTATTATTTTTTCCCAACACAGGCTCTTTACGTTTACAGTCCGACGGAGTGGGTCGGTTTGCGGCTGAAGTTCTCGTTCCTATGTGCAGCTGTCACAATGCCCCTCCGGATATATGAAACTGCTTATCACTATCGTGGCGTTCCTGCTGTTCGGCGCCTCGAAGGTGCCGGAGCTGGCACGGGCGCTCGGTAAGCAATGGAGAGTTCAAGAAGACGCAAAAGGAGGCTGAACTCGACCTCAAAAGGTTCGAAGCAGGAGCTGGTTGCAAAGGGCTTTGAGAAGAGCGGTGGCGAGCTGAACCTCGTAGAAATTGCAAAGAAGCTGCGGCTGTGGGACTGCTGAGAACATGCCAAGTCCGGCTGAACCTCGTAGAAATTGCAAAGAAGCTGGGCATTGCGTAACGTCGCATCAGCGCAGCAATCGCTTAAGAAGAAGTTGAGAGCATGAAGTTAAGGATTTTTCTCTGCACTTGTTACCGCACTTTGGGCGTCATCCATAAGGATGTCAAGCGAGACTTGGCTGAGGCTGAAGGTGGCGAGATTATCGAAGTTCACGATGCTCTTTGCCTTGAGGACGGTCTCGACACCAGTCTCGGCGACATTAAACGCTTCGAGCTCGACGCTGTTATAATCGGCGCCTGCACGGAAAAACGTCGCTCCTTCGAACTTGCAACGCACGGGATTAGCACCTGCCTTGTGAACCTCAGAGAGCACTGTGGTTGGGTTCATGATAAAAAGGAGGCTACTGAAAAGGCAAAAAGTATGCTCAAGGCTGCAGTCATCCAGTCACAATGCAGCTCTCTGCCAGAGACTCTTATCCCGGACGTAGGAGAGGACGTGCTGGTCATCAGCGACGAGGAGGTAGCAAGAATCAAAGCTCGCAAACGTCCACCTCGTGACTAAAACTTCCAGGATGGAATGATTCTATCAGAATACACGTAGGAGAGGTTAAGAAAGTAAAAGGAGGCATAGGGAACTTCCAAGTAGAGATCAAAAAGCCTATAAGTTTAGAGCGGTGCATCTCCTGCGGGAAGACGTTCGCAACGAAAGCCGCCATCCAGAAAATAGCGGAGGCGACAGGCTGGCGACGACGAGCATCTTAACGCCGAAACCCGCTTAGAGCTTCTGAAATACTGCCAGGGGTGTAGGCCGCTGGTTGCATTAACGCGCTTACATTAACCCCCTCTCACACAAATGCCCAAACTGCAAGAGGAAATACTCCGCACAGAGTTAATGTTCCGAAGCGTTGGGCTCGCTACTCAGGCACCAAATTGCTTTTCTCAGAACGCCTCTCAAGGCTCTAAGCTCCCGGCTTGTAACGGCTGCCCTGCCAAGTATTCTTTTCACTATTAAGAGCGTTCTCTCCTTTTTGTGCTCCGCATACTGAATACTGTCGAGGAAATGCAGGAAATGCTCGTAAAATTGCGCTCTTTCTTCAAAGCTCGCAGGCCTCCTCCGCATCACTCTTTCCATTTTCCTTTGACTTTTTGCAGCTAAGCTCAACTCGTAGAGTATTACCGCGGCGGCGTGCGAGACGTTCATCACAGAATACCTTTTATCTGTAGGAATATGCACGACAACATCGCACAGCTTTAACTCCTCGTTGAGAAGCCCTATATCCTCTCTGCCAAATATTATGGATACTTTGCCAACGCAGACATTTTTCAATTCCTTAGGCGTCAGGAAATTTCTTAGGTGCCTTCTTTCTGTTGTTGCGAGCTTTGCAGTAGTGCCAACGGCGACGTCAGATCCGCTTAAAGCCTCTTCCAAGGTAGAAGCGATGTCGCAACGCTCAAGGACGTCGGCGGCGTGCGAGGCGACGACGAAGGCTTTTCTACCGAGCTTCCGCGGGCGCACAAGGTAAAGCTCCGAGAAGCCAAAGTTCTTCATGACCCTCGCAACAGCCCCTATGTTCTCTTCGCGCTTCGGCTCGACTAAAATTACCCTGACACTCATAATTATAGGTGGGGTGGGCTTTAGCTTTATTTTCGCTTGCAACTCCCCAGACAGCCTTGAACATGAATGTCGCTATTGGAAACATTGGAAAGTCGAGATTCTAAAATGCTATTTTCTGAAAATGATAATACCCCAGTAAGAATTCAAGTTGATAGAGACAGATTTATATATAAAGGCAATAGTAGATAAAAACATGGAAGCAAAACAAGAGGTAAAGAGGTATAAGTGCAAGTATTGTGGGGAGGAGTTCGACAAACCAGTGCGGCTTGCCCAGCACATAAGAGTGAAGCACAAGAGAGCGAAGAAACGGGAAAAAGAAAAAATAAAACGGGAAACTGCGTCAGAACGGATTAATAGAGTCATTGAAGCGGTAGGCATCCTCAAGGGATTGCAAGTATCCCCGAATCTCAGTGAAGGAGAGAAGAAAATTCTGGATGATGTTCTGAAGAGATTTGAAGATTTCATAGCAAGCATGCAAAAATAACAGAAATATCGAAACACGCTGTTTGCGAGCGCCATACGATTTCAAAGCCAAATTCATGAGGACGGACGGCGTAAAAAAGCAGATGGAGGTACCTATCGGTTGCCCTCCCCCACCACAATCCCAGCAGTAATTTCTATAATTTTTTCTCTCAATTTTCCCCTTTAATTATTTTGACATCTTGTTTTTTCACTTTTCCTCTACATCCTGAGAACGAAAGCGGCGATGAGGAAGGAGGTCTTAGGAATAGAGAGAAGCTCCATTGAAAGTATTCTCTAATCCTATACAAAGCGATTATTTTCAAAAATTAATTGCTTGAAAT
>NZ_JBMXYC010000051.1:0-33282 GCF_053996935.1 Candidatus Alkanophaga liquidiphilum | reverse complement strand
AAAACGCATTAGATAATTCTAAGCACAGCACTTTTTATAATAGAGCCATACATAATGCATTCATCTTCAAAGAGGAAGAATGCGCATTTCATAAGGCATTAGAAACAAAAAATGTAACTAAATTTTTATATGAACGATTGAAGAAAACTAAATACAAAAATTTGGTGGAAGCTATCCATAGTTAATGATTAATGTACCCGTTATCCCTGACTCTACATTCGCTGTCGCTCACTTTGGGACTATCGCCCATGCCTAACAGGTGAATATTTAAAAACCAAGAATGAAACAAAATAATAGGTGGCAAAATGAAAAAATCGCTTGACAGGATAAAGGAAATTCTTAAAAAGCACGAAAAAGAGCTGAAAGAAAAATATGGAATTAAAGAGTTCGGTATTTTTGGTTCTTATTTAAGAGGAGAGGCTAAAGAAGAAAGCGATCTTGATATTTTAGTGGAATTTAAGCCTGATGCGAAGATTAGTCTTTTAGAATTTGTTGAATTAGAAAATTATCTCAGCGATTTGCTTGGGGTAAAGGTTGATTTGGTTGAAAAATCCGCATTAAGGCCAAGAATTGGTAGACGCATCTTAAGTGAAGTGGTATATCTATGAAAAGGGAAATTGGCGACTATATTGAGGACATTCTTGAAGCTATGACTAACGCTATGGAATTCACAAAAGATATGTTATACGATGATTTCGTTAAAGATACTAAAACCGTATATGCAGTTACCAGAGCCATAGAAATTATTGGAGAAGCAGTCAAAAATATACCAGAAGACATAAGAAAGAAATATCCTAATATTCCTTGGAGAAGTATGGCTGGACTGAGAGATAAGGTTATACATGCGTATTTCGGTGAGATTATGAAGCTCGGTAGGTTGGTGTTTTTTCGCTGAAGCAGCGGATAAAGATGCTCTTTTCTCAATTAGCTGTTTTAATCCGTTAGAAACTGGAATGTGTTCTGTAAGTTTTTATGCTATACTATAATCGGTTGCGGTGGGCTTATGTTATGTGGACACGTCCTTAACTATTTATGAAGCAGCACAACTAAAGTCAGGAGCCTCAAGCCGGTTGAGGCGGGTTAGGGTGTGCCTCGTAAAGGGCGAACAGTCTCGCATGCCGTTCCGCATCTCGTTTCGAGGATGCCGTGAGTTTACCGCAGCACTTTGGTGAGCAGCCGCCCCAAGCAAACAGTCTTAATATTCCTCCTCCAGTGCGTCCTGTAGGAGCAATGACTTTTTGTGACGACTCTTATAAAAATAAAACGAAAGTTGTAATGAGCGCCGATGGTCTAGCGGTATGACCCAGGCCTTCCAAGCCTGTGACCCGGGTTCGAATCCCGGTCGGCGCACTTCCGATCTGTTAATAGGTGGCTGCTTTCCATCCTTTCCGCAAGTTCCGCCCGCCGCAACGCCTCCACGCTTATATCCCCTTTGATGGCGGCTCTCAGCAGGGTCTCGACAGTGGCGGAAAGGTTCGGGAAAAGCTCTTTTGCTTGCTCCACGACCTCCTTCTCAATGCTGAGGGTCAGCTTCACTTTCATACAATTCACTACGGAATCATACGTATAAATAAGGGTTGCTTTTTGCCTCGCAGGCAGACCGCTTCCACTTCTTATGCGGACATCTCGGCTTGCAGGCTCTTTTTGATCTAATTAGAGCGTCAAGAGCTAAAATCGTTCATATACCTCCTCCCTGCGTCCCACAGTTATGACCCTGACAACCTTGCTATCTTCATCAACTTGGTATATTATACGGTATTTTCCGACCCTTAGCGAGCGAAGTCCTCTGAGCTTGCCTTTCAGGGGCTTCCCCAGCTCAGGCCTCTCTTGTAGAGCCTTCAGCTTCTCCACTATCCGGTCTTGGACTTCCCTACTAAGATTAGAAAACCTCCTATCAAACTTCCTTGAGACAACGACCTGGTAAGTCATTTGTATCCGTGCTTCTCAAGGAACTTTTCGAGGGGGAGAACATCGCCCCTTTTAATATCCTCCAAGCCCTCCTCGATGCTCTTAAGCAGCTCCTCGTCGCTCAGAATCTCTAGGGTCTCAATTGCTGCCGTTATCTCCTCGTCCATCTTCGCCAGCACTTCTAGCATGATCTTTGTCGTCTCCTTTGATAAAGCATCCATGTGGGAAATTACGGCGATCATCGTTATAAGTTTAAGCCTCATGTATCCAGATAGAAAGCATCACAAGCGGCTGAGACTAAAAATAGATAGGGAAATATTATGACCACAGCGCCTTTCTATTTTTCAATGATGCTCTTGGTGCTCCTCTCTCGATGAACGATCATTTTCTTTTCAATATTGCCACTGCGACAACCATGTTCAATGCGATTAAGCCGAGCAGCTCGAGGGCATTGAATTCCGGAGCAGGAACCTGTTCCTCCAAAGTTATCCGCACATCGTCCATTATGTGCCAGTTCCACTCAGCGCATGCGGCTGCGGAGAACCCAAAGCCTCCGAACGTCCTGTCCAGCGGCCCGGTCCACGAGAATAAACGCTCGCCATCGAGGTAAACTTTAACCGAAGTTTCGCCAACTTCCACCCTCACATCGTGCCATCCGTTGTCCTCAGACCTGCTGTCGTTCACGTAGATCAAGTGGCTCTCGATATCGTCTTTTATCAGGGCGATGTGATTGGGCGAGGGGTCGCCTTTGTTCCTGACGCCATCGAATTCAACACCATAGCCAGGGACTGGGGTGCCCTCCTCTACTCCGGCTTGAGTGAATCCAAGCCCCCCTCCCGGACACGGCGTGTAATCGGTCTTCTTGTAAAAAGCGAAAACCATGCCGTCCCCTCCGCCGAAAGCTCCGCCACCCCCGCCAATTCTATACTTAAATTCCACAGTGAAGGGCTCCCTGATGCTCATGTTCAGCCATATCAGCCCGTACCGGCATCCGGGCTCCGACCTTGTGAGAGCCACGTAACCGTTCGTCGCGTCACGGTAGGCGTCGCCGGCATATTTCCAAAGCCCTGTATCGGTGCTGAAGTCATCCTCAATAACCTCTGCCTTTACTGCGCCGCAAAGAGTAGCTACAAGCACTGCGGCAACCATCACCAAAAATGTCGGCAAAGGCGCTAGCATGCTACCACCTCACAAAATTGGGAAGAATTAATAAAGCACTTATAGTTCTTCAGTCTCCAGTCGTGTGGATTTTTTAATACAAAAGCAGTAGCCATGAGTGGTTGTTACAAGCTTAACATTAATCAACCCCCTTTACCAATTAATGGCACAGGCAAGCACGGTATCAATAATATTCTCTTGGGCGTTACATATAAAGCTTTCTTCAGATACCACCGCACGAAGTTCCACTCTGCGTAGTTCTCGCTTATCAGCGTTAGGGTCTCAGCGTCATAAAGTGCGACGTGCCAACAAGCCTCAAAGCTCACCGGGAAAGGAGGGAGCCTCATGCACAGCGTGAATGTTCTATCAAAACCTGCAGGCAGCGTTATCCTCGTGACGATCAACGTTTTCTTGATGCCATATTCAGGAACCTCGAAGCTCCAGACAAAATATGCGCTCACTGTATTGTCTGTTGGGTTCCTCAGCGTGATGTTTATGAGCATTACGTCGCCTACATGGTATTCGCCCTTGTCCACACTTATATTGACGCTCGGCTCCGGCGTTGGAGATGGACTTGGGGTGGGCGTAAGCGTCGGCGTCGGAGTTGGCGTCGGTGTAGGTGCGGGCATAGGAGCCTCAAGGTATATCGTGTGCAGGACGTCCGCTATTTGTTAATGGCGAGGTTCAGGCTCCGATCTGTTTTCGATTGAATTATTACTTAAAAACGCCGTTATACCAAGTAGCCAGCTATGAGAAAACTGTAAAAAATAAAATTAATATTCGGTTATAGAGTCTATGCTCCTTATAGCGTCCACCATGGCGAGGAACAGTCCAATGTTGGTAAGCACTTTCATCTTGCTGCCCTTCACCACTTTCATCTTGCCGATGGTTATAGCCTTCGCGGGTCCCAGCTCGCCTCTGGCGATCTTAGCCCAGTTGTCATACGTTGCGGAGAGGTGGAATCCAGCTTTTGACTCTTCAGGGCTTGAGACTTCTCTCGTTCCCCGGCACTCGCCTCGAAATACGTCGGCCTCGAGATATTTGGATTTATCATCCACGATGAACAGAATGGGTGTCTCCCATTTCTCCGATGCTTTTCTGAACTTCTCGTTTTCATTCATTGCCCTGCAGAACTCTTTCATCCACTCTTCGGTCGCAAACTTTACCATGAGCCTTTTTATTTCATCATTATTTATAAATTTTATAGTTTTTAACAAAGCCCGCCTCTGCCGCTAATCAGAAACGGTGGATAAATTACGCCAATGCATTTAGTATCTCCTTTACGAGCGAAATTAGTTCTTCTACAGCGTTAGCGGCGCTGACCGCTGTTTCCGAAGCGGCGCCCGAACTGAGAGATGCATCCGTTGCCATGGCCTTTTCAGAGATAATTGAAGCCATCGCTACTGCTGTTGCTGACGGCTTTTTTATTTTAAACGGTGCAGAGCACGTTGGTCCGTCGATTACGTTGCCGACGGCGTCGGTGGTCGTGATAACGATGTTGTATTTGTTCTCCGCTGGCGAGTTTTGTATGTTGCTCAGCACGACCGTGCATATTACCTTTGCTAGCACAGGCTTCCACGCTAAAAGAATCACGGTATTCTCTCTGACGTCTTCGAGCACGAGGTCGCACAACGTCGTCCTGCGCACGCTTACCATCCCCGGGTCGAGGACAAAGCCTTCGGGGAAAGTTATCTTGACGTATCCCCCCTTGGGGACGGTCTGTATGGGCTCAAAGGTGATGTAGTAACTCGTGAGTTCTCCCACCTCGTCGTCATACGGAATGGCGGTCACCCGCTGCATGCTGTATGCCGACGCCGGCGACGACAGCGAGAGCAACAGCGCTAGCACTATTATACCCATTCCTCTCCTAAACTCCCGGAATTTCTTTGTATTCATCGCTAACAGGTTTTCAGACTGTCTATTAAAAATCTGCCAATATACATAGCCTTCTTTCAAATATGGGAACATTGCCCCCACAGTATTTGAAATTTAACTGAATACGTTTGGAAATTAATTTAGAAGTCCTTTGAAAGACCGCCGTTTGAGAAAATTATAAATGTTACGTCATAATTATCGTCCGTTATGGAGCGGCTGGAATACCTAACGCTCGTTATCGTGTTCCTCAGATGTTGGGGGGCAAAACGGATATCAAAGTTCACAGGCGTCGAGGAGAGCATTATTAAGAACATTTTAGAGAACCTCGTCTCAAAGAGATGCGTGGTAAGGGACGGTCTCTTTAAGTATAGAGTCACTTCTGAGGGCTATAAAATGCTGGATTACGACATCATAAAACGTATGCAAGAAGCTTTTGACGCCCGCGTTACGCAGAAGGGGTTTTTTGTGAGTGTAGCCAACATTCTCTCCGCAATCATGGATTTTCTCGTTTCCGGTATCAACTCCTTAGCTAATGCCCGGATGAAACCAAGATTTTCGATAAATCCTTCTGTGGAAGCTGCTTTTGATGGCAGAGGCGTCGAGGATGTTATTTATTGCGGAGGAGCCGATGGACGAAGAACTTTGCTATCGGCTATTACGGGTGCACCCCCGGCATGACGGGAATGTGCGTTGCCTGTTTTGCTGAGGTGGTAGCGTAAATGCTCATGGGGGGTGTAATGATTTTGACATATCGTTGTTATCTATGTAAAAGTAGGTAGGGCGGCTGACGATGAATTGACACGGTACTACTCGCTCATACATGGAGACGAGCGCATTCTGAGCGGCGTGGCGCTCCAGAAGAGCGGCTGCGGAAGATTTATAAGATAAGAATGTGAAAGAGGAGCAGGCTATAAGAAGAGTTCCACTTTAGCCTTGATTAGGGGATATGAATGGGGGGGCTTGAGAGCTTTGACCTTGAGAGTTTTGACCGCTTGATATTGACGTGCGTATTTCTCAGATTCAGTCCGAGGAGCATTTCAAGGTTATTGAACATAGACCGTGAAGTTGTGTTGGCGGAGATAGAGAAGTTAATGCTGGGGGGCTACATCGCCAAGGAGGGGCTTCTGCCGATACACGTTCCTATACTTGACAGGTTTTACATGTTCAACCGGTTAATGTTAACAAGTAAGGGGTATGCGCTCATAGATAAAGATATGGTAGAACAAGTGAGTGCAGAGCTCGAGGCGAGGCGGGGGCTGGTTACAAGGGTAATGGCGAGCCTGTTGAACGTTGTTGATTATGGGGTGCGATGGCTTCTCGTCTTCGTCGTAGCGTTGGTCATGAAAGTTGTGGGGGTCATCTCAAAGGTAATACTGACGATGTGGAACATACCAAGAAGCATAAAAAAGCTCATCAGAAAGGTGACGAGGAAAATAAGGCGGAAAAAGAGAGATAAGCGAAAAACGGGAGCTACACACGAAACTTAAAAAAAGAGGTTATGAGATTTCTGAGGAGCCATCTGAGGTTACACACCTCCACAGGTCCAAGGGGGTTATGCCTCGCGGCGACGCCCATCCTCGCAACAGCTTCTCCGGCAATCTTGACATCCACCATGTAGCCTTTTCTCTCTAATAGCTCCCCCACTACGCTTAGCAGTTTTACCTCACTGGAAACTTCTGAAAATCCGCCTGAAGCAATCGCAGGTAGCATTCGTATTATAAGTCCTCTGCCCGCTGCGAGATTGGTAACGTCCACGTCGAGCCTCTTACCCCTAACCTCAATGGTTGCAAACTCCTTATTACCGACGTTTACCTTTATTCTTCCTCTGCCCTCCACCATCACTCTTCTTCCTCTTCACCCTCGATTGAGAGTTTTACCTTCCCTGAAAGCGTAAAGCCTATCAAGCCGAGGTCGAGAGTCACGTCTTCCAGCGTCAATACTATGTTTACTCCTGTCAAGCTCTTAACAACGTTCCCTATTATGTCGGCAAGGAAGCCAAATTCCTCCACGTCAACCACCTCCTTTTATTGCGACAACTTTATTAATGTTCGTTATATAAAAAAGCCATTGTCGTGAAGATATGAGAAACGACGTTGAGGAGCTGGACTATCTTATATTGAAAGCGATATCTTTTGGATACAGGACGCCGGAAGCCATTTCGAGAGAGATAAATGTCGATAGGAACAGCGTCAAGGAAAGAATAAGGCTCTTGACGAGGGAAGGCTATTTGAGCGAGCGTGTGAAATTGACGGAAAAGGGCTTTTTAGTACTGGAAAAAGAGCTGCTAATGCGGGCAAGAGCCCTCGGTCCAAGACCCACACTGATAACACTCGCAGCAGGCATAGATAGATTTATAAAAAGGATTTTGATGCTCATAGCTAGGTTGCTTCGTGGTGGTATTAGGAGGGTATTGGTGGGCATGGCGTATGGAGTTGGCTTCTTCTTGTCGCCGATAATGGTGCTGGTAGTAGCGTTGTTGCTGCTCCTCATAATCGGCGCTCTCATCTAAAAGTCCGTCATTACTCGATACTGGTCTATTTCCTCCTTCATGAGCCTTAGGAAGCGCCGGCACACTCCCTCCACGTCCTTTGCGTTTGTTATTCCCCTGCCGACGACAAGGATGTCAGCGCCCGCTTTTAGGGCGTCAGCGGCATTCTCCTCCCTTATACCGCCCGCAACAGCGACGAGCGTCTTTTCCAGCTTCTCCTTTATCGCAGGTATGTTCCCCCATGCGTGTGCTTCGTTAGCCTCCACGTCTATGGCTCGATGCAGTTCTATCACGTCTGGGACCAAGCCGCCCGCCTGCAGCGTCTCTGCAAACTCCACAGGGTCGGAAACGTTCAAAGTGTCTATCACGGCGCAAATTCCAGTTTTCCTCGCCTCCTCCAGCGCCTTTTTTATGGTTTTGAGCGGCGCCAATGCCGAAATCACGACGGCGTCCGCACCGGCGTCAGCGACGAGCCTCGTCTCGAGGTTCCCGGTGTCAAGAACCTTTATGTCGGCGACGACGAACGTCTCAGGGCGTATTTCTTTTATTTTTTCAATGATTCCGAGTCCATACTTCTTTATCAGCGGCGTCCCAGCTTCGATGATGAGGTGGTCGCTTCTCGGCAGTTGCTCTACGACCGTCCGCATCCCGCTCCAGTTCGGAATATCGAGAGCAACTTGCAAATACGGAGGGTCCCAAAGCTTCGTCTGCTTCAGCCCGACGAGCGGGTGCCTCGCTCTATCCTTTTCATAAAGAACTTTCTTCACGTTCGGGAACCCCTCCATCGCCCTTTTTATTGCGAGTTTCGTCGCTCCGTAATTGTATCTGTATATTTTGTTGTAGTCTTTTGCTTTTGGGTGAATAAAGACGCTAACGATGACCACGAGTTCTTCTGCTTGGTCTTCGGGGATGACGCCCTCCTCAACGGCGTCTGCCACTGCCTTTGCGACGGCACTCTGCGCCGGTCCGAAAACTTTTGCAGCATCCTCCATGTTACGGATGGTAACCTTTGGCACGACGAGCGTCGAAGGCTTTACCGGTAAGTTCGGTCTTATCACCGCAAGTAGCGGCGTGTGCCCCGCTGACAACTGGCTTAGCGCATTCGCAAACGCTGCCCCTACGGGTCCGTATTTCTTCCCTATGACCAAATCTATGTGCGCAACCTCAGGCTCCTCCCCTACTAAAGCTTCCCCCACATGCATGCCCTCCGCCCCCTCACCACGGGCGTCCATCTTTTTATCCCTTGCTTATTTAAAAGTTTATTCTCTGTTTGATTTAGCTTGGATGCGCCTTTTCCCCGTAGCGTCTCAACAACGAATTCAAGTGAGAAGCATCATCGCTACAGGGCGTTGACGAGGCGTGCGTAATAATATTCTCCCCGCCTCTTCTGCTCCTTGTCGAGTCTTGAGCCGAGTTTGTTCACTCTTGGGCGTTTTGAAGCTTCGTCCCTGCGGAAAGTTATTCCTAAATCCTTCAAGAAGCGGTTCATGCCGTCTCTCATCTCAAAGGGACCAAGGGCTTCGCCTTCGGCGCCGGGGACGCCGACGAACACGAGGAGCCGGTCGCTGAGTAGGTCAATCATGTAAATGTCGTGGTCGACGACGAGCATCACCGTTTCCCGCTTCTCTGCGAAGCGCCGCAGCACCTTCGTCGCCCTAACTCGCTGCTCCACGTCCAGATGCGCAGAAGGCTCGTCGAGCATGTAAATGTCGGCGTCTTGGAGCAGACAGGCGGCAATTGCCACGCTCTGAAGCTCGCCACCGCTCAATTCGCTAACTTTAAGTTCCAAAAGCTCGTTGATGCCAAGAGGCTCAACGATTTCAAAGGTTTCGGCGGCATCCAGCGGCTTTATCGAGCTGAGGAGTTCCCGAACGGTGGTTTCGAGGTCACCACGCAGGTATTGCGGCTTGTAGGAGACCTTGATGTTTTCTTCAAGAGGAGTCTCGCCGCCGTCAGGGTCGGGGTCGGGCTTGAGGACGCCCGCCAGCACTTTTATGAACGTGCTTTTCCCGATGGCGTTCCTGCCGACGATGCCGACGACCTCGCCGTGTTCGAGCTCGCCGCCGTGCGTGTGGAGCCTGAACTTACCGTCGTAGCTCTTCGTGAATGCTCCAAATTTTAGGAGCGTGCGGCGCTCCCTATGCTCCCTCGGCGGACGCACCTCGAACTCTATCGGTTTGTCTCGAATCCTGACATTTTCCTGCGGCAGGTAGCCTCGCAGATACTCATTGATGCCAACCCGCACGCTTTTCGGCTGCGTGAACACGCCGTAGGCGCCGGGCTTCCCGTAGACGATGTGGACAACATCTGCTAACATGTCGAGAATCGCAAGGTCGTGCTCCACGACCACGACCGCCCTACGACGCTCCGCCAAGAACTCCGTGATGACTTTTGAGACGTTCACCCGCTGGTAGATGTCGAGATATGGCGTGATCTCGTCAAGAAAATAAAAGTCAGCGTCCCTAAGGATGCAGGCTGCGACCGCTATTCTCTGGAGCTCACCGCCGCTCACGCTTTTTATTTTGTTGTCGAGCGTGTGCTCAAGCTCTAACATTTTGACAACATCGTCGAGCATGCCGATCTCGTCCGTGAGTTCTAAAAGCGTGCGCACCTCTCCATCAAAGACCTTGGGGATGGAATCCACATACTGCGGCTTGTAAGCAGCTTTGATGCCATTGCTTCTGAGTTTTTCGAAGTAAGCCTGCAGCTCTGAACCTGCAAAGCTCTTTACGACCTCATCCCAGCTTGCCTTCTCCTTGCCGAGATTAGGCTTTAACACGCCTGAGAGTATTTTGACAGCGGTGCTTTTTCCGATGCCGTTCTGCCCGATTATCCCGATGACTCGCCCCTCTTTTGGAATCGGCAGCCCGTAGAGGACGAAGCCGTTCTTGCCGTAACGATGAACCTCTCCGCCTTTCAGCTCCTCAGGCAAGCCGACTATCGAAATCGCACCGAACGGGCATTTTTTAATGCAAATCCCACACCCCTCGCAAAGCTCTTCCGAAATTACAGGCTTGCCGCCATCATCGAGCACTATAGTTTCTTTGCCAGTCCTGACCATCGGGCAGTATTTCAGGCACTCCTGCGAGCATTTTTTCGGCTGGCACTTCTCACGCCGTAGAACTGCGATTCTCATTCCAACACCTGCCGCCGGTAAATTAAAAGAAGCCCCCGCCGGGATTCGAACCCGGGTCCGCGGCTCCGGAGGCCGCAAGGATATCCACTACCCCACGGAGGCTGGCTTTTGGCTGTGGGTTCGTAGTAACCAATGTCATTTAAGCGTTATGAGAAAATAAATCTGATGCATGAGTTTTCAACGATGGCGGAGGTCGTACGGGTCGTGGAAGAAGAAGCTCGGCGGCGGAACGCAAGGGTCAAAGAGGTGCGTTTGGAGGTTGGCGAGCTCTCCTTCCTTTGCGAGGAGCAGTTGAGGTTTGCGTTCGAGGTGTTGGCTGAGCAGTCGGACGTGCTGAGAGGCTCGAAGCTCGTCATCGAGAGCGTCAAGGCTGAAATCAAATGTGAGGGGTGCGGCTACGAGGGCGGCGTGCGCTACGCCGACGACTTCGCCTACCACTTCAGCCCACCGATCCTCCAATGTCCGGAATGCGACGGCTTCGACGTGCGCATCGTGAAGGGACGAGGCTGCATAGTCAAGGAAATCGTAATAATAACGTCATGATGTTCCTTAGTAGCGGCAGTCGTTAAACCTTAACGAGCGTGACGAACCTGGAATGGCATCACGTCCTCGAATCCAAAAATACATTTTGGTATTTTATTTGATAAGCCTGCTGGACCATGTCCGTCACCTACACATTTCGCGGCGTTATTCGTTTTCACTTCGAAATTGTCGAAGTATATGGCGAGAAACAGATTGAGTCCCCTTTAGTACATCCAGTATCCGACATCAATAATCCATTTCTGAAGCCACCTGAGCCTCGACGGTAGGAGCTTTTTCACGGGCTCCTCGTAATTTCCGACGACAAACGTCGCCTTCTTGCTTTAGCGATTACGACCTCCTCACCAGCTTCAAATCTTCGGGAACGAGGAATGCGCTAACGTCATCGAGAAATAAAGAAAATAGAGGGCGTGGAGCAGGTGGACACGTATCTTGTCCTCAAGACGATAAAGGGGGAATATACGGCTTTGGACTTGGTTTGGCGTCTTCGACGCTCGTGTTTTGCTGCTCACGCCTCGCATGCTCGATAGTCGCATCGACGAGAAGATTAAAACTTCAGAGACGAATGTTTAATGATGAAAAAGAAATTCGTCAAGGACCTCAGAGAGGGCGAGGATGTGGATGATTTCTTTTTAGTTGTAGGGAAGGAGTTGCGGGAGTTCAAGACGAAGCCCGGCATTTTTCTGCAGTTGAAGCTCATGGACGGTACCGGAAGCATAACTGCGAGGTGCTGGGAGGGGGCTGAGGAGGTTTCTGCACTCGTGAGCGTCGGCGACGTCGTACAAATTAAAGGCACTGTTGAGTCTTTCCAAGACGAGCTTCAAATAATCTTCGAGCCTTACGACATAAGCAAATGCGACGAGCTTTCGCCGCAGGATTTATTGCCGAAAACTGAGAAAGACGTGGATGGTTTGCTTTCCGAGATACGAGCGACGACGCTTTCTTTCGAGGACGAGCATTTGCGGCGGCTCGTGCTTTCGTTTCTCGACGACGAAGCCTTCGTTGCGAAGTTCAAGACGGCACCCGCCGCCAAAACGTATCACCACCCCTACATCGGCGGGCTTATCGAGCATACACATGCAGTCATGAAAATCTGCGACTTGCTCGCCGAACTTTACGGCGAGCTTGACAGAGACTTACTGCTCACGGGCGCCATCCTGCATGACATCGGCAAGATTCGGGGCTACGAGTTTGAAAACATTATTGACGTGAGCGTGGAGGGCGGGCTTGTCGGGCACGTCCTTCTCAGTCTCGAAATGCTGAACGAGAAGCTCAAAGAGCTTTCAAGCTTGGGCTTGGGGCTGCCGGAGGAGCTTTGTTTGAAGCTGCGGCACTTAATCACAAGCCACCATTGCCATCGAAAGTGGGGCTCGCCGATAGAGCCGAGGTTCGCAGAGGCGAGCGCCTTGTGCTATGCGGACCTCCTTGATGCGAGGGTTAATGAGTTTTTGCGTGCGCAGAGCGAAGCTTTGCAGCAGCGAGAACAGCGGGAGGGCGAGGGCGTATGGAGCGACTTCAGCAAAAGCCTCCGCACTTTCCTTTACCTCGGAGCAAGCAGTAAGGACGAAGACGGCGAGGGGGAAGAGTGATTTAGTAATACCGACAATGCAAAATTAAATGGAAGAAGCGAGCATTTTAAGCCAGATAAGGTTGCCTGACCTTTTTAGTGTGCTCAATGCCCTTTTGGGATTTTCCGCGATACTCTGGGCAGTCATAGGCATGAAAGAAGCTTTACTTTTAATCCTGCTCGCAGCGCTCTTCGACGGTATAGACGGCGCCGTCGCACGTGGCTTCGAGCGCTCCGAGCTCGGTTTGTTTCTCGACTCCTTCGCAGACCTAATTTCCTTCGGCGTGGCGCCATCTTATATCGTCTACGTGGCGTTTCCGCACACGCTTACGTGCGTGTTCTGTGGCGCTTATGTCACGTGCGGAATGCTTCGCCTCGCCCGGTTCAACGCCACGTCTCTGAGATTGAGTATTGAGGGTTTTGAAGGCTTGCCGATAACCGCCGCTGGCATGTTTTTGTCTTTGTTGCTGCTGGCGGTTCCGCGCTTTGACGATTTCATCCTTTTCGTCGTCGTGCTTTTGATGGCAGTTCTGAGCGTCTTGATGGTTAGTAGGGTGAAATATCCAAAAGTTAATGGCGTCCCGCAGGCGTGCGGCGGCGCTCTTATCCTCATTCTTTTTGCGTTTTATGCATTCTCACTACCGCTTTCCTATCCGTCCGCAGTCCTTCTTGCATTAATAAGCATTTATGCGTGCTTACCTCTCTTGGGGAAGTGAAGTGAATGTCGGGGGACGTTTCCGATAGGGATATTGCGGTCTTCGAGGCGGGAATAAAGCTCGGGGCGCTCTATCACCAGTTCATTGGGACGCCGCTGAGCCTTAAGACTATAAAGGTGGTTGAGAACGCCATTACGAGGAGTGTCTCCTTGCAACCCTACGTGAAAGCCGTTAAAGTTGAAATAAATCGGGAAAAAGTTAGAGAGCGGACGACGAGGTTCGGTTACTGCGAGCTTTGCGGCGATATGCTCGACGTGTGGCTCGTCGTCGAGTATCGGGGCGTTGAGGTGCGAGCGAGGCTGAAATTCGATGGAGAATACCCGCTGATGTTTTTGGAGAGTGTGAGCGCCGCTGAGCCGTAAAGCGTAAAGCCGTGAGCCGCTCGTGGTGAACGAGGTGGTATAATGTGAAGCGGCTTGTGGAAGTTAAGAGTTTCGAGCCGTTGGAGCCTTACGAGCGGTTGAGGTGATGTTTCGGATTTGACAACATAGTTACGTCCTGCCCAAGGCTCTTGGGTCAGTTATTTTTCCTCTAATGGCACTCGCTGCCGCAGTTTCAGGACTGCAGAGGTAGATTTCGGCATTGTTGTTGCCCATGCGACCTTTGAAGTTGCGGTTTTGTGTTGAAAGAGCGACGTCACCGTCTGAAAGGGCGAACGTCCGTCCTATGCAAAACGAGCAGCTCGGCGGCACGAGCATGCCGCCCGCCTTCAAGAAAATCTCAACGAACCCCGCCTTCAATGCTTCGAGGAGCACTCTGCGGGACGCCGGGCATACGATTAATCTCACACCGCTCGCTACCCGCTGCCCCTTCAGAATTCGAGCGGCAGCCTGTAAGTCCTCAAGCCGCCCGTTCGTGCAAGAGCCGATGCAGACGACGTTCACCTCCAACCCTTCGACTTCAGAAACGCTTTTCACATTCTCGACACGGTGCGGGCACGCCACTTGCGGCTCCAGCTTCTCAGCTTCGATTACAAGCTCATCCGCATATCCCGCATCGGCATCAGGCTTAAGCTCACGAAACTCGTGCTCCCGCCCGTGTCTCCTTAAGAACTCCCGAACTCGCTCGTCAGCGGCGCAAAGCCCGCATTTCGCTCCAACTTCGACCGCCATGTTCGAAAGCGTCGCCCTCGCCTCCACGCTCATTCTCTCAACGGCGTCGCCTGAAAATTCAACGCTCATGTAGGCAGCGCCGTCCTCGCCGATTTCCCCTATAAAACTGAGGAAAATATCCTTTGAAGAGACGTGTGGCGGAGGCTCGCCCTCCACTATGACTTTGAAGCTCTCAGGCACTTTCACCCAAGTTTTCCCGAACGCAAGGATGGCGGCGACATCCGTGGAACCCATACCTGTGGCGAATGCTCCAAGGGCACCGTGTGTCGTGGAGTGCGAGTCCGCACCCACGATTATCTTGAGCGGCGCCGCAAAATTTTCAAGAATTAGTTGATGGCAGATGCCGTCGCCATTCTCAAAGAGCATTATGCCGTTTTCCTCGGCGAACCTCCGCATGAAGGCGTGGACGTTCGCAGCCCGCTCCGAGGGCGGCGGCGTCGCATGGTCGCAAATTGCCACAACCTTCGAGGCGTCGAAAACCTTACGGACGCAAAGCTGTTCCATCTGTTGAATCGCCAGTGGCAGCGTTCCATCATGCGCAAACACCAAGTCCACGTCGAGCGTCAGAATCTCGCCAGTCTCTACGTCCCTCCCGAGGCGGGCGCTCAAAATTTTTTCTACCAACGTTTTACCTCTCTTGCTCATCTTCACACCTCTTCTCTTCCATCCCAAAACTCATTTCAAAAATGTCAGAGCTAAGAAAAAGCCTCAGGACCTCTTTCACCTTCACATCCCTCCCCACATCCTCAGAATCCACCCTCACAACCACCCCCCTCAAATCTCCATCAAACTCGCCCACAAGTATCTTCGGCAAATCACTGTTCTTAAAGCCCTCCACGAGCACGAAGTCGAAGCCCTGCGCCTCGAACTCCTTAAGCAGCTCCTTTAGTCCCTTTTTCCGCTCAACACGCAACATCTTATCTCTTTTTATTTCTACGCCCACGACGACGCTTGCTCCCGCGTCAAAAATGCGGTGCGTGTCCTTACCCGGAACGTCAAGCTCTTGCGCATGCTTTATACATGCTACCCGCCCGTAGCTCCGCAACTCCGAAACTAAACGCTCTATGAGTGCGGTTTTCCCCGAGTTCTTCTTCCCGACGACGCTTATGACTTTCATGCTCCGTATGATGAAAAAGTTTTAATTTTTAAGAGGGTAACTAAAAGTGAGCCTTGGTAGCTCAGTCGGAAGAGCGCCTCTCTGGTAAGGAGGAGGTCGCGGGTTCGAGTCCCGCCCAAGGCTTCCCATTCTAAACGGCAGCATTATTAGTAGAGACGATGCATTAAGAAACAGATGAGCAGGAAAATACTTCAAGTTGCGCTCGACGTCCTCGAATTGGAAAGGGCGATCCAAATAGCTAAAGAGAGCATAGAAGGCGGTGCAGACTGGTTAGAAGCAGGGACGCCGCTCATAAAAAGCGAGGGTATGGATGCCGTTCGAGCATTAAGGGAGGCGTTCCCGGACAGGAAGGTCGTAGCGGACATGAAGACGATAGATACTGGCGCCATAGAGGTTGAGATGGCAGCGAAGTCTGGCGCAAGCATCGTGGCGATTCTTGGCGTCTCTGACGACTCCACGATTCAAGATGCGGTGCGTTCCGCTCGTAAATACGGCGTCGAGCTCATGGTGGACATTATAAACCACGAAGATCCCGTGCGACGGGCGAAAGAAGTCGAGGAAATGGGTGTGGATTACGTCTGCGTGCACGTCGGCATCGACCAGCAGATGGTCGGCATGGACCCGCTTGACATCTTGCAGAAGGTTGCAGAGACGGTCAATATCCCAATTGCGGTCGGCGGCGGGCTCGACGCCGAAGGTGCGGCGGCTGCTGTTAGTATGGGAGCGGACATTGTTATCGTTGGCGGCAACATAATACGCTCGGCGAACGTTACGGAGTCCGCACGGAAGATTCGAGAGGCCATCGACGCCGCCGAGGTGAAGGTGCGGAGGAAGAAGGAGCTGGAGGAGGAGATTCGAGAAATCTTTATGAAGGTCTCCACGCCGAACATCAGCGATGCCATGCACCGTAAGGGCGTGATGAAGGGGATAAAACCACTCTTCGAGGGCATAAAAATGGTCGGGAAGGCGGTAACCGTCCAGACTTTCGAAGGCGACTGGGCAAAGCCCGTGGAAGCCATCGACATCGCCGGTGAGGGCGATGTGATTGTAATTTATGCAGGCTCACATGAAATCGCCCCTTGGGGCGAATTGGCATCATGGAGCTGCAAGAACAAAGGGATTGCGGGGATTGTGATAGATGGCGCCGTTCGGGATGTTGATGAGATTCGGAGGATAAGATTTCCAGTGTTTGCACGGCACATCGTTCCGAATGCGGGTGAGCCTAAGGGCTTCGGCGAGATAAACGCCGAGATAAAATGCGGCGGGCAAGAAGTCAAGCCCGGCGACTGGATAGTAGGTGACGACAACGGCGTCGTCGTAGTCCCAAAGGAGCGGGCTTACGAGATTGCGAGGCGGGCGCTCGAAGTCTGGAAGATGGAAGAGCGGGTGCGGGCGGAAATAAAAAGAGGAAAAACCCTCTCTCAGGTCCTTGAGCTTTACAAATGGGAGAAGAAATGACGGCATCTGTTGCCAATGCATTTATTTTAATAAAATAATTCGAATAAAACTCAACATGCGTTGTAGGGCTCAAAGAGGAGCACTACTTCCCGACTCCTCGTAAATAATAAAAGTAACATTTAAATAATGCCTTAACAAACTTCCCCTCGAAGACATTGTGCTCAGGCGGCGCAGTTGTTCCCCCTCGTAAATCAACAACGGGCGTCAGTAAATGTTAGAAGAATTGGAGGCAAGAAGGGACGATTTGGCAAGAAAGGCGGCGGAGTTTGAGGTGTTACGCAACAGGTTGAACGCTGAGGCGAGCAAGTGGGCAGAGATCCGTAACGAGCTCAACAGGAAAGTCCATGAGACCATCGAAAAGGCTAAAGAATATAAAAGGCTGCGGGACGAGAACAACGAGAAAGTCATCGAGATGAAGGTGAAGCGGGACGAACTGAACGAGAAAGTCCGCCAGTGCTACGCAGAAATAGAGAAACTACGCAGGAAGAACGGAGTGAAGCTGGATATTATCCGCTCCTTCGAGGAACTGCGGCGGAAAATAGACGAGCTCGAGTTGCGGCAGCAGACTCGGGTGATGAGCATTGAGCAGGAGCGGCAGCTGGTTGCGAGGATTGCGGAGCTTAGGAGAGAGCTGGATGTGAAGATGCAAGAGCTTGAACGGGACAAGAAGCTGAAGGAGCTGCTCGAAAGAGCGAAGGTTTTAAAGGCTGAGGCTGACGAGCATCACAAGCAGCTCATAAAATACGCAAAGCTCGCCCAGCAACACCACGAGAGCATGGTGGAATGCTACCGTGAGGCGGACAGGCTCCGTGCCCGTGCGGACGCCGCCCATCAGAAGTTCCTCGAAGCGCAACGCTCCGCCGACGAGGCGCACCGCCTGTTCATAAGACACCAGCGGGACGCCAGAGACTTCGACCGCGTCATCAAGGGCATTTACCGTAAGATGTATGAAGACCGAGACTTCAGAGAACGCTTGGAGGCACGCAAGAAGGCAAAAGAGATTTACGAGAGGTTCATGGAGGGCAAGAAAATAAGCACCGAGGACCTACTGTTGCTCCAACGCTCAAGACTGCTCTGACATGATTTTGGTCGGCGTCTTAGGACCCGAGGGCACGTTCTCTGAGAACGCCGCAAAGCTCTGGCTTTCGAGCGGTGTAGATTTTCAATTGAATTACTACGACACGATTTCAGATATTTTCGACGGTGTCCTGAGGGGCGAAGCCGACTACGGCGTAGTCCCTATCGAGAATTCTTTGGAGGGCTCGGTCGGTGAGACTCTCGACCTTCTGTCGAAGGAGCCGGTGAAGATCGTTGCCGAGGTATTGGTTCCGATAAGGATATGCCTACTTGCGAGGGGCGAGCTTTCCGACGTTAAAATAATAATGTCGCACCCACATGCCTTGGCGCAGTGTCGAGGGTTCCTACGAAAGTTGAAGGGCAAGGTTGAGGTGCGGGAGACAGGGAGCACGGCGCACGCCGCCAAGCTCGCTGAGGAGTTCAAAGAAGTCGCTGCACTCGCCTCTGAGGACTCTGCGTCGAAATACGACTTGAGGGTGCTCGCCCGGGACGTGCAGGACAGGAACAGCGTCACGAGGTTCATCGTAATAGCAAGAGAGGGCGCTGAAGACAGCAAGCCGACAGGCAACGACAAGACCTCCATCATACTGTACCTAAAAGACAGACCAGGCGCCCTTTACGAGGTCTTGGGCGAGTTCGCAAAACGGAAGATAAATTTGACGAAGATAGAATCGAGACCGTCGAAGCGAGCTCTCGGCGATTACATGTTCCATATCGACTGCGAGGGGCACGTAAGGGACAAGAAGGTAAAAGAGGCATTGCTCTGCATAAACGAAAAGGCGGAAACGCTCAAGGTTTTGGGCTCTTACCCTAAAGCTACGCAAGGCTAACTGAGTAGCGGCTCGTAAGCTTTTCTGTTACGTCTTGTGAGCGAGTAATTCTCGCTACGCAGCCGTCTCAACAAACCAAAATCAAGCTGCACGACGAGAACTTCCGGTTTGTTCTCATCCCTCGGCATCGCAAGCACCCCCCACGGCGCCGCCGCCAAGCTCCGCCCGACTATCTTGTTCCCAAAGGGCGAGATGCCGACGCCACCTGTTTTTAGAATGAAGAAGCTGTTGTCGTAGGCTCTTGCGACGAAGATGCACTGGCGAGCGTCTTTGGTAGGGTCATGCTCGTAGAAGCGTGAGATTACAGGGTTTAGGACGACGTCGGCGCCGAGCAATCCGAGCAGCCGCCCGGCTTCGGGATAAAGGACGTCGGCGCACACGAGGACGCCAATTTTGAAGCCTCGGCACGACGTAACGCAGAAGGAGTCGCCGCATGAGAGCCCCCAACGCTCCTCGCCCTCGGTGAGGTGCACTTTCCTCTGCTTTAAGAGTAGTTTGCCGCTGTCGTAAACTAGGCAAGTGTTGAAGTATCGGGGTTCTGTCGCTGTCTCTACCTTCTCCAAAACGGTTCCAGCGAGCATTACGTTGTACCTTGCGGAAAGCCCCCGCAGAAAACTTACAGTGTGTTCATACGTATTTTTGTGGACTTCTGCCGGCGTCTTGCCCTTGAAGGATTCTGCGAAGAAGTATTCAGGCAGGCATATTAGTTCTGCGCCCTCGGATGCGGCTTCTGAAACCAAAAGCGATGCCTCTTCCAAATTCTTCTCAAAATGCCTTCCCACCCGCATCTGGATGACTGCTGCTGTGAGCATCAGAGTTCCCTTACGCCTCGCCCCTCATTAGCTTTGCGGTTCCGTCAGATGGCATTGGGGGCATGTGCAGAAAGAAATCTAACGAATCAGGTCCAAGGCTCAGTTGGTTAATTGAAGAAAAACAAAGAAAATTGGACTCAAGAGCGCAGGTCAAGCAAGTTTGAACAGCGGGACGACTCGGCGCTCCTTATCGGGATAGTGGCGTTCTGGCGGTAGTTCCTGCCCTGTAATCGTAACTTTCCTGCCTACAAGCTCCAAGGACACCTCTTCCGGCTTTAGGTCCAGCCTGCCAACGAGCCACGGGCCGTCATCGGTTTCAACCTCGCAGACGACATAAGGGGCTTCGTCCTCAAGCCCTGCAGGCGCTACGTGAATCACAGTGAACGTCTTTATCACGCCGCTGTTCTTCATCTCCACGACCTCAAGCTCGTCAGCGCCGCACTCTTGGCACACGCTCATCGGTGGGCACGTGACTTCACCACATGCCTTGCACCTCAGCCCAAGCAGCTTGCCCTCGCGCAAAGCATCGAAATACGCCTTAAACGTGAGCTTTCCCATTTATAACACCTCCGTAGCTAAGCTTCACCCCACCGCTCTGTGCTCAGGATGATGTTGCAAATCGTTCCGAAGTCGCCGCCGAGAGTGTCTGTCATGCCGATTTTGGCATCATGCACTTGCAGTTCTCGGGGCTCCATCTCGTTGCGTAACTGCTTCACGATGGCATAGATTTGCGAGACGCCGGTGGCGCCGACCGGATGCCCCTTGCCGATGAGTCCGCCAGAGGGGTTGACTGCGGGTTTGCCACCGATTTTCGTCTTGCCCTCAGCGACTGCATCTGCGCCCTCGCCGAACTCGAAGAAGCCCATCGCCTCCGAAGCGATGATTTCAGCAATCGTGAAGCAGTCGTGAAGCTCCACGACGTCCACGTCGTCGGGCGTGAGTCCTGCCTGCTCGAACGCCATCTTGCAGGAACGCACCCTCGACATCGGCACCGTTATGTCTTTCTGCCTGTAGATGCCGCCTGCAGAGCTCTGCCCGGCGCCGAGCACGTAAATCGGCTTTTCGACGCACTTTTCGGCGATGCTCGCCTCCGCGAGAATGCACGCCGCCGCCCCATCTGTCATCGGACAGCAGTCGAGCAGCGTCAGCGGATACGCTATCATCCTTGAGCTCAGCACGTCTTCGACCTTTAAATCGCCGAGTTTCTTGTAGAACTGCGCCTTCGGATTCAACGCCGCATATCCATGGTTCTTCATGGAGACGTGCGCCATCTTCTCCCGCAGCTCGTCCAGCGGGATGTCGTATTTCTTGGAATAAAGGATGGCAGCCATCGCAAAGATTCCGGGGAATGTGAGCCCGGCGTTGAACTCATAAACGCCGTCGGCGGAGGTTGCGAGCGCCCTCGTGCCGATCGCCGTTCCTGCGGACAGCAAACGCTCGACACCACCTACGAGCACGACGTCGTAAACACCAGCGGCTACCAGCAAGTAAGCCTCTCTAAAGGCAACGGATGAGGACGCGCAGGCGCCTTCCATTCTCGTTGCAGGGACGCCCGCCAACCCGATTTCGGCAGCGGCGAACGGTGCAAAGTTCGAAGTGCCGTCAGTTAGCTCACCAACGTGCTGCCCTACAAACACCGCCTCTACCTTTTCTTTTTCGATGTTCGACGCTTTTAAAGCCTCAAGTGCCGCCTCGCCGAAGAGGTCCATCAACGACTTGTCAGGGCTCCTCCCGAACTTCGTGTGCCCGACGCCAAGGACCGCAACGTCTCTTAACTCTTTCTTCATGCTTTCACCCCTTTTCACTTTGTCAAACTTCTGCTTAAAAAGAGTGTTTTTTCGCAAATCGAGCTTGAAACCCTGCAAAATCGAGCTTAAAATTCTTCCTCTTCGAGCATCTTCGCGGTCGCCATCCGTGAGATGAGGGCGTCGAAGGCTGAGACGTCGGCATGTTCGAAGTAGTATTTGAATCTCTCGTCGCTCGGCCAACCGATTATGCAGTTCACCGTTTCACGTTCGGGGTTCACGAGCCAGATCATGAAGCCTTGCTCCTTTATTGGGAAATACCACTCCTCCTCATCTATTAGGAACGCAATCATGAGCCGTTCGCTCGTCGGCGGAAGAATCATGGCGTAGTCGATTGCGTGCTCGGGCGTGCCGCCGCCGAGAAATACCTTCATGGCGCTTAAATCCCTGAAGCCCTCCAGAATTGCGGCTTTGCCGCTTTCCAAGCCTGGCCTCACGACCCCTACTAACTCGTAGCTCTTCCGCTTTTCCTCGTCGTTCCTTGTCGCCCGCACATCGGGCTGCGTGAAACCCACGGTCTCCGGCGCCTTCAGCTCGTAGCCCACATACTCCAAAAACTTCTCCACGAACTCCTTGACGCTTTCGACGCTGAACATAACAGTAAAAAGTAAAAATTATTCAGACTTTGGAAGTTTGCCTTGCATTTCCAGGAGGATCCTTGCCTTCTCCTTCGCCCGTTTCTCCTCTTCTGGATCCCACTCGCCGTTCGGCGGCGGAATCTTCAGGGGCTCAGCCTCCTCGCCGTTCCTCCAGAGCTTTGTCACCGGGTGCTCGACCTTCTTCAGGAATTCTTTCAAGTCCTTTGGGTCGATGGCGTCGTCCTCGGTCGCAATCTTGTCGTAAATCTCCTCCGGAATGAATTCGGCAAGCATCTGCTTGTATTCCTTAGGCATCCAGACAATTCGATACCAGCCGCCATCACCGACCATGAACTTTCTTGACCGGGGGGTGCGGAAGGACATGCCACAATAGCCGTGGTTCTGCATGCCGCCGCTCATAAAGCCGGCGAGCTTCGAGAACGTAACGCCAATGGGCGTCATGCCCGTGTATCTGCGGTCCACCATGCCGAGCCCATCGACTTCTGGGATATAGAAGATGCCCGCTTCGAAGCAGCCGCAGTTCGTCTGCGGATAGAGCAGCGAAGAATACATGACGACACGCTTGTAGCTTCGGTTTGATTTCTGGTAGACGACCTCGTTCACGCCAGTGTATTCACCGCCAATGGGGTCTAGGCACTCGCCCTTTGGCATGATGAAGGTGTAGCCGTAGGGGTCGAGCTCATACATAACCTTTGCGCCGATCCAAGTGATGATGCCGCAATACGGTGGGCGGTCAGGGGCGACGACACAGACGTGGTTCGGAGCAAACGTCTGACAAACGGCGCAGCCGTAAAACGTATCCACGTCCTCGTCCGAGAACTCTCTGGCTCGTGCATCGATGCGCTCCCAATACGGGATGCAGACGTTTTGCGTGATTTCCTTAATTAGGTCCCGATACTCGTTACCGACGATTATCTTGGCATCGCCTTTCTCCACATACGGGAACATGATTTTCGTGTTTGCAATCATCGCCTGCCCGAGGTGGAAGAAGTCGTGTTTGTGCTTTGCAGTCTTCCTTAGCCGCAGCCAGATGGTATCTCGGGTGTTCAGCAGCATCCAGCCCTCGCCGCCTTCCACCGCCATGTATGTCCAGCGGGTCAAGATGTCAAGGAAGTCGTCCTCAAGATTCTCCCCGTAATACCGAATCCAAAACATGAATGGTAAGGACGTCCCATCTGGTATCTCAGGGATGTCCGGTCCTATCAGCTCGATGCGCCCGTCCTGAATCCTATCTGGGTCGTGCACGATTTCTATGAACCACGTGCTCGTGTAGTTGAACTTTGGGCCGCCGACCTCGAGCGCATACTCGCCCTTCCTAATACGCTCGCCATACCACTTCGGTCCAATGTCATACTTCACGCCCTCAAAAAGCCTGTCGAGCTCGGTAGGCGCCTGGTAGACCCTACCCTTCGGCAGCGAATCCCAGACACGCTGCCGCTCCTTCGCCATCTCGTCCTCTTCCTTCTTCGCCATCTCCTTCACCCCAAATTCTTTATTATCTCCTCTAAGCTCTCCTTCCATTTATCAATTGTCATGGTGTTCAGGGAGGCAGTAGCCTCTGGAACTTCGACGCTGTCAAGCACGACGGTTTCTACGACCCCCGACATCGTCGTCACGAGCGCACGAGCGGTATCTGGCGTGTAACCTATAAGAACAAGGACCTCCGGACGCTCAAACGGCTCCTTCCAATTGTATTTGAGGTATATGGGAATTTCGGCAGCCCACATCTTCTTCGTTGCCTTCACCTTGCCACGAACGGCGTTCACGGTGTTCCCGGTGGCGGCGACCGCCGCATCCAGCTTGTTCGCAAGCTCTACAGCATAATCAAGGAGTGGCTTGCCATCAAGCTCCAGCTTCTCACAAAGCTGCCCACTCATCACCAGAACCTTCCTCTTTTTCTCCTTGAGAAAATTCGCGATTTCCAAAGGTTCTTTAGCAGCCATTTTGCATCCCCCCTACTCCTTCGGCGTGCCGTGCATCTTCGCAATCTCCTTAGAAGGCGCCGCTACTGCCCCGCCGACCATCTCTTTTATTACAAGTCTCGGCACGACCGTCGAATATCTGCCGAGTTGTATGCCGTAGTTCTCGACGTATTCGCCCATGTCCACAAGCCGTCCGTCCCGAAGCCTTGCCTTCTTAACACGGACGCCCTCTACTTCCCAACCGTGCTCCTTCTCAAGGAGGCGTAGCATCTCCAGCCGCCGCATCACGTGTATCTCGTGCTCCGAACGCACGTAGAGATGCCAGTCGTCAGAATACTCGCCGAAGAAGTTCTTGTGCGCCTCGTTGTAAGCTTCGAGGCTTGCGAGTCTCGGGTCTCTGAGTGCCAGCGGGCGGTGGAACAACTTAATTATCATCGTCAGCGCCTCCTCTTTTGTTTCCACAGGCACTATCATGTGGACCGGGCATGGCTCCACTTCCCGTATCTTGCCGGTAATGCCATCGAACATCTGCCATTTGCTGCGGTCGTGCTTATCGCCAAGGAGCCACGTTTTGAACTTAAAGCCCTCGGGACCAATGACGACAGAGACGCCGGAGCGTGCGAAGCCCATCGCTACCGAGAACATTTCTTCGGTGGCAGCGCCCCATATCAGGACGACGAGTGGGAGTCTCGTGTATTGATAATCAACGATCTGCGACCAGTTAGCCTTTGGGGTGTAGCCGCTGCCTATCATCGTGCCTTTATACGTTGCCGGCGGTATGTGCGAGATTGCGGTGCAGCCACCGAGATTCACGAAGCCCCGCAGCACGCCCGCTGCAAGATACTTCTCGAATATGTATTTTCGTTCTTCTTCGTCGAAGTATTTTGCGGCGTCGGCAGCCACACAGCCCGCCACCGCAACCAAGCAGTTCCTGTCCACCAAATACCTGACCATCTCCGCAATGTCCTTTTCAGCGCCGGGATACTTGCCGCAACCTATGAGGAAAACCATGCCGGGACCATTGCCGCCGAGGACGAAGCCGAACGTGAGGTCCCGCCACTCGATATGCGAGATGAGTCCCCGCCCCGGACGCATCATATACTTATCGTTCTTTATTTTCTCGGCGGACGCCCCGATTATCATGTCGAGAATCGGCAGCCCATTCGGGCAGACGTGCTCGCACTTTGCACAGAAAACGCACTCATCGTATATTTCAGAGAGCTTCTTAATGTTGCCCTCTCTCGCTGCTTTCATCGCCCTGCTGAGCATCAGCCTGTTCGGGCAGGCGTTGAAGCAAGAATCACACGCCTTGCACGCCGTCGCTTTCTCCTTTATCTCGTCCTCAGAAAGCAGCGCCGCCGTCTTCCCCTCCTTCGCCCTCTTCACAATCTCGACGGCAAGCTCGCCTGCCTTCTCAGGCATCGTAATCTGAACGGCATCGTTCTCCTCCAAATACTTCACAAGCTCCTCCAACGGCAGCTCGGTCTTGTCCTCCACGCCCTCGAAGTCAGCCTTGTAGCCGCAGGCGATAACCTTCGCCCCAATTCTTCTCGCTTCTTCCACAACGTCGAACGGCAGGCAGAGTTCGCTGACGACGACGACGTCGGGAATCCCGGCACGAATTGCGAGCCTCGCCTTCGCCGCGGACGTCACGACCTTCGCCTTTTCGTAGAAACGAGGAATGTCATGCCCGGCGGCGCCAATACCGCAGACCTCAATTTCGTCCTCTAGCCCGCGCTCTTTTATTAATCGGACGGCATGCCACGCTGGCAAGAAATCGTTGCCCATAAAGCAGATTACCGGCTTTGAAACGTCCACGACGCCAAGCCCCACCGGCGTCTGCACTTTTGGCCAGTCGGCGTATTCCGTCGGCGGCACCTTGCCGGCGTTGTAAAAGTCGAATATGCAAGTTCGCAGCGTCTCGGCAACCTCCATCGCGAGGAACGTTAGTGAGCCCGCATGCATCGTCTTCTCCACGAGGTCTTTTGCCGACTCCTTCCCGTCGTTCGCTGCATAAAGAAGCTCTGCGAGCTGCGCCTCCGCATACGACAACGCACGCTCTACATCCGCAAGATTCTTCGGGTAGAAGCCGCAGAGCATTGCGACGTTCGTCATAGGGAACTCCTCGTAGGGTCCGAGATTGATTTCCTTCTCTTTCCCGTGGATCTTGATTACGTAGTCCAGCAGGTCCCTTGCATGCGTCAGCTGCCTTGCAAGCGCCTTGCAGGCATCTTGAAGCCCCTCTCTCGCCTTATGAGCCTCCAAGCCCACGCCGCAAAGCCCGTTTTTCGCAGAGAGGTCGCAGGGACCTTGGGGGCAACCCTCGCAGCTCTTCTTCGCGCTCGTGAAAATCGTGTAGTATTTGTCGAGTAGGACCTCGTCCCACTCCGCAATGTCGGAGGCGTGAGCGAAGATGTTCAACTTCGGGTTCCACTGCCGCAGCCGCCGCTCGCCCATCTCCTGGAGGATGTCCTCAGCGATGTCCTCCACGCCTCTTGGGTCCCGGACGGCGTCAGCCAGATTAACCTCTACCTCTCCTATTTTAACCTTTTTTCCGCTCATAATTTCACCTGAGAAGCAGAGTCAGAATATGTCCACTTCCGCCATGCACTTCTCGCATACCACTTTCTTCTTCACAGCCTCCCCTATTATTCCCGGCGTCGTAACCCCTTTGATCCTGTGCGACGGGTGCGTCTCTTCTATCTCTATTTCTCTCGCACAAGAGTCGCAGAGCGGAATACCGCACTCCTCGCACTTCTTCGTAGCTTCATTCTCTTTGCATACCCCACACATCTCTGCCATCTTCCCCACCTTTTTAGTTCCCCTTTGCCCTCCTTACTTAATAAATATTTTCAAATTCCTCGATGGGGACGCATGTGAGAGCGATAAAAGTGAGAGACGTCGTCGAAGGGATAAAAGAGTATAAGCCCGGCAGGTGGATAGAGGGCGCCATAAAACTCAGCTCTAACGAG
Source organism: Candidatus Alkanophaga liquidiphilum (assembly GCF_053996935.1). NCBI lineage: Archaea > Methanobacteriati > Methanobacteriota > Methanomicrobia > Candidatus Alkanophagales > Candidatus Alkanophaga > Candidatus Alkanophaga liquidiphilum. Next base: position 6,190 of record NZ_JBMXYC010000051.1, on the reverse strand, counting down.
AATCCGCTGGGTCCAAGCCAGAAGGCAGTCGAAGCCGTAATTCGGTGCGCACGACTGATAAGTCGGTATCCAGAAACGCTTTCAAGTCTGGACGGCTGTGGCTGCGAGGCGGAGCTAATTCAAGAGCTTGCGGGGCGTTTGGGGGTCCCACCGGAGGGTATAGTGCTTGGCGCGGGCGTGGATGGCGTCTTGGACACACTCGTGAAGCTTTTTGTGGAGAACGGCGATGAAGTGGTTATCCCGATACCGACGTTCTCGCTTTACGAGACGCTTGTGCGGCTGATGGGTGGCATTCCGAGGTTCTTACAAAGGGACGAGCAGCGGAACTTTGAAGTCGCAGCCACAGACGTCATCGAGGTGACGGTGCAAAAAACAAAGCTCGTATTTCTCAGCTCGCCAAACAACCCGACAGGCGACGTCGTTGCGGAAGCTGAGCTGCGGGCGATTCTCGAAGCATTACCGTCGGCGGCAGTCGTCGTGGACGAAGCATACGTGGAGTTCGCTGAGCGCTCGTTCGTGCCGCTCGTTCGTGAGTATGAGAATTTAATAATAACGAGGACATTTTCGAAGGCGTTCGGGCTTGCGGGGCTGAGAGTTGGCTACGCTGTCATGAACGAAAACCTCGCTCGTGAGTATAAAAAGGTGGCAATTCCGTTCTCGGTCAACGCGCTCGGTATCGCAGCAGCGCTCGCGGCCCTCAGGGATGAGGAACATCTTAAAAGGACGGTCAGCCTCGTCAAAGCAGAGAGAGCTTTCCTCCTCGAAAACATACCATTCAAGACGTTCCCGTCGCATGCAAACTTCGTGCTCGTGGACGTGTCGCCTTTTACTTCGAAACAAGCTTTTGAGTTCCTTGTGGAGCGTGGCATCGTCGTCCGAGATTGCTCTTCCTTCAGGGGCGCCGGCACCTCGCTCATCCGCATAAGCGTCGGGACTCACGAGCAGAATTTAAAGGTCATTGATGCTTTGGAGTCCCTGTATACGAGGAGGAGGCATGCTCAAGACGAATATTAAACATGTGTCATACTTAGAAGGGGACAAAAACGCTATTTTTTAAATCTCATTGCTGCATGGCTTATTGCGGGGGAGGGGGTTGAAAGTCTGCTTGCTGAGCTATCGGGGCAACATGTATACCGGAGGACAAGGTATATACGCCTATTATCTTGCGAAGGAGCTGGCGAGGCTGGGATGCGAAGTGCACTTAATAGCCGGTCCGCCGTATCCGGAAGTCCCTGACGGCGTGCAGCTCCACAGGGTCGTTAACCATAATTTTTTCGGCAAAAAGAGAGATTTCCTGCCACCAAACCTCCTTGAGATTTTTTACCCGCTTAACTTCTTCGAATATGCCGCGACTAGGGTCCATGTATTCCCGGAGATGCTTACTTTCAGCATACGAGCCTTCCGCAAGCTCAGAGAGCTGGGACGTTTCGACATAATACATGACAATCAGTGCTTGGGCTTCGGGCTCTTACTAATGCGGTTGAGGATGCCCGTGGTCGCCACCATACACCACCCGTTAATCCTCGATAAGATTGCCGCATTCCAGCAAACCACAAGCGTCTCAGAGGCGTTTCGCTATACCATGTATTACTCGCCATTCGAAATGCAAAAGGTCGTCGCACGCCGCCTCGACGGCATAATGACAGTTTCCAAGAGCGCCGCTAAGGAGATAACGAGGTTTTTTGGCGTGCCTTCTGAGGAAATACGGGTAATATACAACGGCGTTGACTTAGAAACGTTCCAGAACGACGGGTGCGAGCGGGAGGAGAACAGTATACTCTTCGTGGGCAGAACGGAAGACAGGAAGAAGGGGATTTTCTACCTGCTAAAAGCGATGCGCATGCTGAAAGACTTGGATTTGAAGCTCACGATTGTGGACGAGAAACCTCCGAAGACCGTGTATGCGCCGGAGCTCGTCAGGAAATACTGTCTTGAGGACAGGGTGCGGTTTACAGGGCGGGTTACGGTCAGAAGGCTTGTCAAACTATACTCAAGCGCCGAGATTTTCACGGCTCCCTCTCTATACGAGGGGTTCGGCTTCCCGGTGGCGGAGGCTATGGCATGCGAGACGCCAGTCGTGGCTACGACCGCTGGCGCCATTCCTGAAATTGTGGAGAATGACGAGACGGGCATATTAGTGCGTCCGGGAGATGTGGATGCGCTTGCGTCCGCCATAAGGGTGTTACTCGAAGATGACCATCTGAGGAGGCAAATGGGGCGGGCAGCTCGTCGTCGAATAGAAAAGCTCTTCTCTTGGGAGCGTGCGGCGAGGGAGACCCTAAATTTTTACGAGGAGGTTTTAAATGGTGCTGACGGCGAGATTTGACGTTCTGGGCATAGAGAGCGGGGATGTGGTGCTGGATGCAGGCTGCGGCGACGGGCGGCACACGTGGACATCGTGCAAGGAGCGAAAATGCCGCATATGCGCTTTGGATATTTCCAAAGAGGATTTATTAAAGACGAGATACGTGCTGGCGCTGCTGCGTGCGCAGGGGGAGCTGCAAGGCGAAGCTCACGTTCTAATGGCTGATGTTTCCACCCTCCCTTTCAAGGAGGGGGCGTTCCACAAGATAATATGCACCGAGGTTCTTGAGCATGTTGAGGACGACGAGCGGGTCATGCAGGAGCTTGTGCGAGTGCTGAAGCCCGGAGGTAAGATTGCGGTGAGTGTCCCCACGTATTTCACCGAAAAGGTGTTCTGGAACATCTCGCCGAAGTATGCAAGGACACCTGGTGGGCACATAAGAATTTACAGGATACAGAGGCTGCTGCGGATGATAAAGCGGAGCGGCTTACGCATATACGAAATTCGCTTCGAGCACGCATTGCACTCTATTTATTGGTTGCTCATCTGCGTCTGTGGTATGAACGTCGACGCCACGCTCCCAAGGCTTTACAGGAAGTTACTGCTGAGCACGCCCACGAAGTTCATTACGACTTTCGAGAAGGTGTTCAACTTTGCCTTTCCTAAGAGCGTGGTGGTCTATGCCGAGAAGCCTCGATGACAATTACATCGCTGAGTGATGGGAGCATCCTTGCAGCCCTGTCGAGGAGCCGTAATAAAAACAGAGATGCCCTTTGCGGCAGCCTTTCGAGCAAGGAACGCCACAGCGAATTATAAGTTAAGAGGCAGACGCCCACGCATGTAGTTATCGCGAGGTGTGGCGCACACATACGCTTTAACACGTGATAATCGAATTTCGTGACGTGGTCTGGAGGTATTTCCCAGAAGTGTTGCCCGTCCTTTGCGTCTTTCCTGAAAAAGCTTTTTATCGAGTGCACCCACCTACCCAGCTTGCAGCTTAGGCTCTCAAAGTTTGCAACCGAGATAATCACCTTGCCACCACACCTCACGACCCTTGCCATCTCGCTGATTGCCGCTTCGGGGTCGTAAAAATGGTCTATCGCCCCCTTACACACGACACGGTCAAAAGAGGCGTCTTTAAACGGGAGGCTCTCAGCAATGCCGTAAACGAGGTGTAGTCTGTCATTAACGCCGAAGATGTGGTTTTTCGCCTTCCTCAGCATTACCTCAGAGGGCTCAACGCCCACGCCCACGACATCACTACACTCCTTCACCACTTCTGTCAGGTCTTTCGCTCTTCCGCACCCGACATCGAGCACGAGTTTGCCCCTCGCCTTGTTCAGCGTCTCTTCGGTCATCCGTCGCCACAAATACTCTACGTCCACCGGAAACTCTTGCGGCAGGACGCTTTCATCGTCCCAACGCACGTCAACCTTGCCCCTCATTTCTCCTTGGACGCGGAAACCGTCGCTATGTTCCATCCTATCCAGAACACAAGGCTGAAAAGCACGAAAAGCCCTACCGCTACTGGGATTGCGATTGCCCAGAACCTCTGCTGCGGCGACCCGAAAAGCATTACGTAGACGAATGCAGCAGCGGCGATGATGACGCTCGTGCAGATAAGCGCCCCCACCACTTTGGTGCTCATGAATCTCCCCACCGTTTTGACTGTCCATGAAATAAAAATACTTTTCGTTTGCATAGGGACTCAGGGCAAGATTCTTGACCCGTAACAAGCGAAACGCTTTTGAGTTAAGAAGAATAATAAGAGAAGGGAGAGAGGGAGGGCGGCTGCCGGTGCCGTAGGGCGCTGAGGAAAGTCCCCCCACCCAGGAGCTTAGGCTCCGATGCGGGCGTCCGCAAGGACGCAGGGCGAGAGCCCTGGCTCTGGCATAGAAACGACACCGCCCCGTGTTAATGCAGTGATTCCGGGAGGATGAGGTCGCACGGCGGCGGATGGAACGACCAGCCCCGCAGGGTGCAAGCCTTTGGGCGCTTAGACAAATGCCGCCGAAACAAAAGGGGGCTTACTCCCCTCACTCCCCCACACCAAACAAATAAAAGTGCGGGCAATTCACTTTGATGAGGGCTGTGCTGTTCGACGTTTACGGGACTTTGCTCTTTGCGCCATTGAAGGCTATTTACCGAAGAGCATCCGAGCTGAGCGGCACGCTCAAGAGCAAGGGCTACGCACTCAGGGTTGAGGATGTCCTCACAGTCTTCGGCAGGAAATGGCTTGAATACTCAGAGGGTAAAATAAAAGATGACAGAGAGTATCTTTGTGCATGCCTGAGGGAGCTTTGCTGCAACGCGTCGGTCTCGGAAAATCTCATCAACGAGATTTTATTTTTCTACACGTCGAAAACCTCTGCACGACTTTTCCCTGGCGTTAAAGAGACTTTAGAGGACTTAAAAGTTCGTGGCTTGAAGTTAGGCGTAGTCTCGAATTCCACATGCTCAAAAACAATAAACGACCTGAAAATGAACGGCATTTACGAATACTTCGATACGTTCTGCATATCCTCGGAGGTGTGTATCCTGAAGCCCGATCCAAGAATCTTCTTGAAAGCGTTGGCGGCGCTCGGCGCTTCGGCAGCGGAGGCGGTCTTCGTCGGCGACCGCCCACAGGAGGACATCGCCGGCGCACGAGCCGTGGGCATGAGGACCATACTCTTCCAGCCGCAGCTCGAAGAGGAGATATGGAGCACGAGCGACTTGTTTCTCAAGCCGCTTAAACGTGTGAGCTGCAGTGAGGAGTGCGAGGCAGATGCCGTCGTGCGAGATATTAGGGAGGTGGTGAGCATCATTGACAAATGGTGTGCTGAGAACTTCTAATCAACTCAAAGAACTAAAGAACTTTTTAAAATTGTTAGAATCATTTAGTAACTTACTAAAATTTAATTTTCAATGTAGCTGGGAAGTTTACTCTTGTTAGCCATTAACTCCCTGCTCGGCTTTCTCTCCAAATCAACGCTCGCCTTATCAAAACCCAACTCTAAAGAAATGCAAATCCATTCCTCTATTTCAGACTCCGTTGCAATCACATGGACCTTCTTCTTATCATCCTATTTTAAGCTTCTAAATGCCTCCAAATAACCTCCTTCTCGATAAGTATTTGCGTTTTCTTTATCTATTACGATAACCACGAAAATGATAAAGTCAGGCATCTGCATTTGGTTTATATCTGCATAAGACTTAGCTCGCTGCTCTCGTAATAAATATGCTTCGGGAGACCTTGATGGGTATCTCATGGTCGTTTAAGCGCACAAATGATTTGCCACCTTTCTTACAAATCGCAAGATGAAGATTGAGTTTAGCTCTCTATTTTCTCCTATATATGTCTATTTCGACGTCGTCACCTAATTTTCCTCGTATTCAAAATTCAGACAGCGTCGTCCTTCCCCCGTCTCAATTTCAAACTCTATCGGCAGGCTCCTTTTGGGGTCGCTGACGATGTTCTCGTAGCCATCCCATTCCAGAAGCGGGCAGTTTCTTAATTAAGAGCAAGTGAAACTTTTAAATATTTTTGGAACTTGTTCTGTTCAGGTGGGTGTTGAGTGAGGCTTTATCGGGCTGGTGAAGCGGCGAGAAGGCTTGGAGTCTCCAAAATGACTCCGCTGGATTAAGGCAGGTAAACTCAAAGCCCACAGAATCGGCAAAGAATACCGCATCCCTGAAAGTGAAATCAAAAGACCACTTGAAGGCAAAACTCTCGATAAAGTCGCCATTTATGCCAGGGTTTCGAGCAGAGACCAGAGGGAGGACTTAGAACGGCAAGTTGAATATCTTAAAAACTACTGCTCCTCCAGAGGATACCAAGTGGCAAAAATCCTTACCGACATTTCCTCCGGCATGAACGAGAACAGAAGGGGATTAAAACAACTC
>NZ_JBMXYC010000050.1:0-39647 GCF_053996935.1 Candidatus Alkanophaga liquidiphilum | reverse complement strand
ATCAACTCATTCCTCTCCACACCGCAGAATAAACATAGTACGCCTTTTATTCGCTTTAACAACTGTTTCGTCTGAGGCAATCAGATTTCTTTTTTTCTCTGTTGTAACCGGTAGCTTCTCTTCAAATATTCTTTTCTTTATCCAGTTCCGGACAGAGGTTTTAGAGACGGGATGGAGCTCTGACAGAATTCCGGCAGCCCTTCACCGAAGCCGTCTAAATATAAGCTAGGATCTTAACTCGAAAGGCGGCACCTTATTCCTCTCAAACACCTTCAACTAACGCCTCCATAATTCCCCTTACACTACGCATAAAAAATAGTTCCCCGTATTTATAATCTTATGTGGACGCCTCCCTAAATTGACTATGTAAGATTTAAGTAGCTAAAATACTGCTCGTTCATAGCTGCAAGTGCAGCTTTTGTGCATCCGCAAATGCGTGCAGAACAAACTTGCCCGTAACATTTAACAGGATTCCAGCAACACTTAGGAAAATGAGGCTTGACGAGCTTCTCGTAGCTAACTCGTACGTGTCGTCGAGAAGTAGGGCGAAATTCCTGATAAAAGCGGGTTACGTCGTCGTTAATGGGAAAATCGTAAGGAAGCCGTCATATATCGTGAAGGGCGATGAAGAGGTGAAAGTTCTCGTAGAAGACCGTCCTCTGGGCTACTGGAAGCTAAAGAAAATTCAGGAAAGTGTTGAGATAATAAAAAAGGGGGATGTGGTTCTCGACCTCGGTTCGAGCGCAGGCGGCTTCATTATTTTCGCTTCGGAACTCGCTGACGAGGTCATAGGCATAGAGATAAGCGAAGGCTTCAGAGAAAAGCTCACGAAAATAAACGAAGAGCGTGGAAACGTCAAGGTGATATTCGAGAACGTTTTTGACGTGCCACCAAAGGAGATTCCGGAGCTCGACGTTATTTTGGACGATTTGACTGTTGAGCCTGAAATCTCGATAAAAGCGTTACTGAGGTTTCTGGGGCGGCTTAAGCCGGAGGGTAGGGCGCTTTGCGTGCTTAAAGGCGTGGGTGCCGCTGAGACGCAACGGTGGCTCGCAGAGCTTGAGCGACAAGGACTGAAACTTCTAAAGGTTATTCCTTCCACAAAAAAAGAAATCTACGTCGTCTGTGAGAAGCAAGCAATGCCTGAAAAGCAAAAGACAAACAAGTAAGTATTCTCGTGAGAAACAGCAACCCTGCCACGCACGCGCGAGGACGTAATAATCCTCCTTTTTTAGGACGGTGTTGCTGCTAATCCCCTCCTTAAGGAGGGCAGGGCAGGAGGGTGGGAAAGTTTTCTAAGTAAGAAAGTTCTATTAAAAATTTGGTGGAAGTAAGGAAGACGGTCAGGTGCAAGCTCGTAGGCTTGACGAGGCGGAAGAGGGAGTTGCTCGACAAGGAGTACAATAACTTCCAGCACTGGCTCGAAACGGGAGAAGATAGGGGAGTATATTCAGCATACAAGCAAGATGCGAAGTGGCTATACAAGAAAGCGAAGCGGATGAAAGGTGTTCCAATAAGAAAAGATTTGATAGATATTCAAAGAAGAGACACGAAAATAGCTAAATACGGGGCGAGGAAGGGTAAAAGGGGCGAGGAAAGGTAAAAGGTATGAGAGGGGGCGTAAAAATCGCACTTGCTCATCAGCCTTTCAATTTTGAGGAGTGGGAGGTTTGCGAGTCTCTGCTCGTCAGGAAGGGTGGAGAATTCTACCTTCACGTCACGGTCAAAAAGGATGTCGGGCTGAAGAAAGAATACTCCTCCATCATAGCGGTGGACCTGGGAGCTCGTTGGGTAGCCGTGTCGGTGGCACGGCACCGCAGCAAGCCAAAGTTCTACGGCAGAAAAGTGAGGGAGGTTAGAGGAAAGTATTTCTGGCTGAGGCGTAAGCTCGGAAGGGAGAAGAAGCAGAGAGCAATAAAGAAGATAGGAGACAAGGAGCGGAGGATCGTGAATGATGAACTCCACAAGATAGCGAAGGACATTGTTGACGAGGCTGGGAGGGTCAATGCAATAATCGCCATAGGCGACCTAAACGGGGTCAGGAACAACAGCAAGGGCAAGGGGAGGAAGGTGAAGAACAGGAAGGTGAATTCGATGCCGTTCTACCGCCTGAAGGAGTACATCAAGTATAAGGCGTTGGAGAGAGGCATCCTAGTCATAGAAGTTCCGGAGCACAACACATCAAAGCAGTGTTCACGCTGCGGCTCGCTGCGAACGGAAAGACCTTCCCAAGGAGTTTTCATCTGCGAGGACTGCGGCTATCAGGTTAATGCGGATGTGAACGGAGCTAAAAATATAATGAAGCGAGCCATGGGCTATATGCTCATGGTAGGGGCCGTAGTGACCCGGCCCAACGGGGAGCGCCGCATCAATCGGGCACACTCCCCACCCTCATGCATCCGTCGGATGCCCTCCAATGGAGGGAGGAGGTCACTGATGGAAAAAATGAAAGGAGGTTAAAGAGTAATTTCCAAGACGTCCTGGGTCGCAGAGCCGTCGTCGAGCTTTGCTGCAACTACAATTACATATTTCCCACTGCTGAGGAGGTTTATGCTTTTGTTTGCACCGGGAGTAAGCGTGCCTCTGCGGACGAGCCGGGAATCCGTGAATACTTCGTATTTCGCTCTTGCTACCCCCGCATCGGCGACGTTCAACGTGAAGCTGTCGTCAAAGACGTCAATGTTGCCGATTTCGACGCTCAGCTCGTCGCCGTCTTCGTCGCCAGTCGCCACAGTCTCGCCGTCGGGGTCAGGCGGGGTTACGCCGTGCCAGAACGGGAAAATTAGCCTGCTGTTGTCAGCCACCGCAGTCGTCTCAATCTCTCCCGGCTTGGCGCTCGCAAAAAGTGACGCCGCCGCGAAAAGCACGACAACAACCAATATCCCAGCAATAATGCGTATTCTACGTTTTTCCATCCACATCACATCCTTGACACGCCAGCTATCATGATGAAGGTTACACAGATATTTATTTCTTCTGCACGTCTAACGCCGATTTTAGCATCATGACAATTTACCGTTAAAATATCAGCAGCCGCTGCGGCGGCAAGGACAGCATTGAAGAATTTAATAGCAAAAATCACGGGCGCGCTGTTGCTCAATTTTCATCTTGCGCCTCTTCAACATCTTCGCTACGCTCAACGATGACGGTTAAGCCCTCTCTGCCCACTATTTTGACTTTTTCTCCCCTCTTAATGTTTCCGGTCTTAGAGCGGGCGTTCCAGAGCTCGCCTCGTATCCTAACGAAGCCGCCGTCCTCGTTGATGTCAGTCTCAGCTTTTGTGACCTTGCCGATGAGTTCTTCTGCGCCGACAGCCACTTTTTTCCGCCTCGTCTTGAGCACGACGCCGAGGGCGAACACGAAGAACGCTGCAGATGAGACTACAACGGCAATCACTGCATATTTGAACTCGGCGAACCACGACGGCGCTTTTATGAGAAAAGGCTCATTTGGTAGGAAGAGAGCTCCGAGAACAAGGCAAATGACTCCTCCAACCGTCAGCACGCCGAAGGTGGGCGTCAGCGCCTCTGCCACGAAAAGCACGACGGCGACGACGATCAGAACGGCGGCGAAAATATTTACGTCGAACATGCCCATCCCGTATAATGCCAAGACTAAGCAAACCGCCCCTACTACCTCCGCGCCATAACCGGGGGTCATGAAGCCGAATACTAAGCCATAGATGCCCACGAGGAAGAGGATGAACGCAATAAGCGGGTCGCTGAGGACTTGCAACAGCTGAGACTTCACGCTTTTCTTTTTGAAGCGTAGCGTCGCGTCTTTTGTGTTCAATGTGGTCGTTCCGGCGGCGGTCTCCACTTCCCATCCGTCTATTTTTTCTAAAAGCTCCCGCTCATCCTCTGCGGTTAGGTCGATAATGCCGTTGCGCAGCGCCTCGTCCTCGCCGAGAACTGCGTTTTCCGTCACGAAGAGGCGAGCTTGTGTCTCGTTCCTGCCACGACTGCGGGCTATGCTTTCGATATGCCCTGCAAAGAACTTAATAGTCTTCTCATCGGCGGTCTTGACGCCCTCAAAAGTCATGGCAACAGGCATCGCCGCCCCTACGGTCGTCCCGGGCGACATCGCTGCGACGCTCCCGGAAAGGAGGATAAAAGAGCCGGCGGATGCCGCAATCGCACCGCTTGGTGTTACGTAGGTTATCACGGGCATCCTTGCGTTGAGAATTGCCTCTGCAATCTTAAGGGTAGCGTCCACAAGCCCGCCGGGCGTGTCTATTTCCACGAGAACAGCCTCGTAGCCCGCAAGCTTGGCTTCCTTTATGGCATCTGCCACCTCGAGCGCCGCCCCCTCGGTTACCATCCCGTTTATTTTTATCACATAAACTTCATTGTCGGCGGTTGCAGACGCCTGCACGGCGGCGAAGCAGCAAAACAGAATAAGAAAGAAAAGTAGAGCCGAAAGCAAAAGTGCTGGCGGGGATTTGTTCTCTTGCATTTTAAACACCATCGTCTTTATTAGAGGGGGGAAAAGAAAAATTTAAGGTTTTGCAACGTGGGTGGGAGTCGTGCAGGAGCCCTTGAAATACAGCAGCGGTTGTAATAGCATAGATATGTTGTTGGGCGGTGGCTTCGAGGCCGGGACGGTAACACAGCTCTACGGCGAAGCCGGCAGCGGCAAGACGAACATATGCCTACAGCTCGCCATAGAATGCGTAAAGAGCGGCAAGAAGGTCATATACATAGACAGCGAGGGCTTTTCGCCGGAGCGGTTCATGCAAATTGCCGGGGAGGATGCGAAGAAGATCGCAAAGAACATAATCATATTCGAGCCTTTGAACTTCGAGCAGCAAGCCGCCGCAATCAAAGAAGTGGACGGGCTGATGTCAAGCATCGGCGAGAAGGTCGGCGTGATAATCTTAGATTCAGCAACACTCTTTTACAGAGTCGAGCTCGACGACGAGCGTAGTGTTTCCCTGAAAAGGGAGCTGGCTAACCAGATTGCGCACCTGCTGGAAATTGCCCGAAAGTATGAGGTTGCGGTGGTAATCACCAATCAAGTTTACATGGACATCAACGGCGGCGAGCTCCGCCCCTCTGGCGGTTACGCTCTCGAACACCTCTCTAAAATAATCGTCCAGCTTGAAAAGGTCAAAAATGGCGTGAGAAGGGCGACCATAAAAAAACATAGGTCAATGCCCGAGGGCGCTTCCTGCGAGTTCGTTATCACCAACGACGGCGTCAGAGGCTTAGAATGATTTTAGACCTTGTTGCTCTAAACCCCTCCCTCTTAATTCAATAAAAGTAAAGGATGCGTGCTACGTAGTGTTTAAATCCCATATTGGTCTACTTTGTGGTGAGCTGAGTGGAGAAGACCTCGATGTCGAGGCGTTCGGCGGCGGCACGGCGAGCTCACTAAGTCTCAAAAAAGCCGCAGAGCGGGTCTTCTGCAAACACATCGCCGTGACGGACAAGCGCACGAGCTCTGCATCCGCCGCAGATGTCCTTGTGTTTGCACGTCCCACACCGCCCCTCCACGTCTCGCTGCCTTAACCTTTCAAAAACTTCAGAGCGCCAGAGCGTTTTTAACGACGTCTCCCGCACTTCCCCGACGCTGACGTCAAGCAGCGGGCATGGAGTTACGGCGCCGTCCGGCTTCACGCAGAGCATTGCAACGCCCGCACGGCAGCCCGGCGCCTCTTTGAAGAAGAACTCTGGAACAAACCTCCCCTCTTCAAACTTCCGACGCAGCAGCACCCAGTATTGGCACGCTTGTGTCGTGCAGATTTCGAGGTGTTGGCGGCGCTCTTGCTCCTTGTAAAGGTGGTAGAGGCTTCGAACATACTGTTCCTCGTCCAACTCTGCATCAAAAAACTGTTCCTGCCCCCTGCCGAGCGCAACGTAGTGAAAGATTCTACACTGCCTCGCTCCCAGCTCCTCGCAGAGGTCTAAGATTTGAGGAAGTTCCGCAAGGTTTTCTGCGGAAATGCAGGGATCGATGACGAGTTCGAGCCCCACCCGCTTGGCATGCTTCGCAGCTTGCAGCGCAGCTTCAAATGCGCCCTTGCCTCGAATTTCGTCGTGCGTTTCCCGGATGCCGTCTATGGGGATTATGACTTCTTCGAGCCCTGCTCGTTTAAGCCGCATTGCAGTGTCTTTGTCAAGCAGCACGCCGTTCGTCGCCAGCGATAGCGAGAGCGAAAGCTTGCTGCCGTAGGATATAATTTCGAAAATATCTTTTCGCATTAGAGGCTCACCGCCGCCGAGCGTTACCCTCGTCTTCCCGAACGTCCTTCTTATATCTTCAAGGAGGGAAAAACCCTCTTCGGTGCTGAGTTCTGAGGGCATCCGCTCGCCCGACGAGAAGTAGCAATGCTTGCACCGTAAATTACATGCTCTCGTCACGTTCCAGTTCACGTAGACGTTTTTCGGCACATTCTTAGGCACGCCCGCGATAGTCTCCACCACCTACGCCTTTAGAAAGCAAACAGGGTCTTCGGCGAGCGGGTCGCTGGAGACGGCGAACGCCCGTGAGCGGCAGCCACCGCACGAAAAGCGATGCTTGCAGCCGCCGCACATACCTTTGATCTCTCTATTTCTGAACTTTTTGAAGAGCGCTGCCTTTTCGATGATTTCCGTGAAGCGTTCGCTGCGAACGTTTCCAACCTTTAGAGGGAGATATGCGCAAGGGGCGACGTCGCCGTTCGGGAAGATGTGGAACCGTGTGATGCCGGCGGTGCACCCCACGAACTTATGGTCGGCGCCGCGCAAGCCCTCCGCCTCAAGGAACGCCCAGAACTGCGGCATGCAAATGGGCTTCAGCCAGACTTTCGTTTTCGCCTGTTGCTCCAGCACGAGCTTGAAAAAACGCTCCATCTCCTCCGCAGAAAGGCAAGCGTCCGAAATTTGGCGACCACGCCCTACAGCGATTAATGCCACTAAATAAATGCGGTCCACTTGCAAACGGTCAGCAAGGTCTATAATCCTTGGAATCTCTCCTAAGTTTATTCTGGAGACCGTGGTCAAGAACTGCACCCTGAGTCCCACCTTTTTACAAGCGTTAACGCCACGCATCATCGCCTCAAACGCCCCTTTTACGCCTCTGAATTCGTCATGAGCAGCGCCGATGCCGTCTATGCTTATTGCCGCCCTGTAAAGCCCTGCTTTCTTCAGGCGGCTCGCAACGTCCTCGTCGATCAAAGTGCCGTTTGTCGCCATCACGACCTGCATGTCGTAAGAGGCAGCGTATTCTACAAGCTCGAAGATGTCTCTCCGCACGAGCGGCTCGCCGCCCGTGAACGCAAACTTCACAGCTCCGAGTTTTGTGGCGTCCTCTATTAGCGAAAGTCCCTCCTCTGTGCTCAGCTCTACCGTTTCAGCCTCGCTTATCGAGCAGTGCATACAATCAAGATTGCAACCCTTCGTCACCGCCCAAACGACTTCGCCCGGCTGGTAGCTGAAACAACCAAGCCCCACAGTGTCGTTCGCAAAGAAATCTTCATCATGCTCTCTGAGCCACGCTTTGAACGCTTCCATCTCAACCTTTTCGTCTTAACCAATCAAATATTTTTCTAACAACAGTTAGAGATATACCCATTTGCAGAGTCTTTTTTCGACCTTTTCGAGGACCATGTAAAGGGCGAAGCCGAGCGCCGCCATCGTGAGTATCGCCGCATACATTTCAGCGAAGTCCATACGGCTCCAACAGTCGAGAATGAGGTAACCAAGCCCTTTGCTCGTCGCTATGGATTCTACGAAGAACAAGACAGCGATGGAAGTGCCGACGCTTATCCTAAGTGCGGTCATGACCTTTGGGAGGCATGCTGGAAAGATGACGTGCTTGTAAACATCCATCTTGCTCGCTCCTAAAGAGCGGAGCGAGTAAATGTAATATTCGCTGATGCTTTTAGAGGCGTCCCTCGTCGTCACCAATATCTGGAAGAACACTATCATCGCAATCATGAAGACCTTAGATGCCTCGCCGATGCCGAAAATCATGATTATCAGGGGTAGTAGCACGATATGCGGAATCGGATAAAGCAGATAGACTATAGGGGAAAGAAAGCGGTCAACTTGTTCTTCCTTGCTGAGGAGTCCGAGCGGGACCGCAAGCGAGAGCGCAAGCGAGAGGGCGTAAAGAACACGAAGCGTGCTCGCAAGCAAGTGCACAAGCAAGGCGTCTCTCATTTCGAGAAGCGAGACGCAAACCTCCCGCGGTGAGGGCAAAGCTATCGAGTTCAAAAGTAAGGAGACAAGCTCCCAGATTGCAAGAAGGGCAACAACGGCAATTAGCCCTCCAAAACGTCTCGCAATATCCCCCGAACTTCTCTGCATTTCTCAAAAAAATCCTCTGCACTCCTATATAACGGGTCGCCCGCTCTCGGATTCTCCAGAATCTTAACGACCTCAGCCGGTCTTTGGCTCAACACCACAATTTTCCTTCCGAGAAACACCGCCTCCTCGATGTTGTGCGTGACGAGCACGAAGGTTACGCCGGAATGCCAGAGCTTAAGCATGAAATTCTGCATACTCTCCCTTGTCAGGGCATCTAACGACGAAAACGGCTCGTCACAAAGCAAAATTTTCGGGCGTAGGGCGAGCGCCCTCGCAATCGCAACCCGCTGTTGCATACCGCCGGAAAGTTGTCTTGGGTAGTGGCGCTCGAAGCTTGCGAGCCCGAGCCTGCGCAGCAGCTCTTTTACGAAGCTTCCGTCCTCGCAGCCCCTTAGTTTTAAACCGAGGGCGACGTTCTCGTAAACGGTTTTCCATGGGAAAAGTCCGTAGTCTTGCAAAATTAATGCCGTTTCCCGACGTGGTCTCGTGATTCGCTCGCCGTTTACCCAAACTTCACCGGCAGTCGGCTTCAAAAGCCCTGCGAGGATAAGGAGGAGCGTGGTCTTCCCGCAGCCCGAAGGTCCGATTATCGAGCACGTCTCGCCTTCACGGACGGAAAAGCTCACCTCACGTAACGCCTCGGTCCCATCCTCATAGACCTTTTTCAGCCTTATGACCTCCAGCATTTGCGGCTATGCCATCCACACGCAGTTCTCGAACGCTATTTCTTCCTCCACGAGCTCTTTGCTACGTGCCCACTCCAACACTTCCTCAAAGTTCTTTCTAAACTCCTCGGGATACGGCTGCGGCATAGGGAACGTCGGCACGGAATATTCAGCTACGACCTCCTCGGGAATCTTCGCAACCTCCACCGCCAGCTCCTTGTAAGCTTCGGGGTTCGTGTTTATCCTCTCAACAGCCTCCTCGTAAGCGTTTATGAATCTCCTCACAGTTTCTTGGCTCTCGCTCACGAAGTCGCCACGGAAAACGGTCACGGTGAAGCTTAGGTTTCCGCCGAACATGTTTTCAGAGGCTACCAGCGTCGCTCCTTGGCTCATCGCATACCTCGCAAGGATGTCCGGAAGTGTTGCTGCGTCCACCTCGCCACTTATTAGCATCTGCACCCGCTCCGGCATACGCTTGATCTCAACTCGCTCTGCATCGACGCCCGCAAGCATCTTGTCCGTCACAAAATCAATAATTGTGTTGCTTGAGATGGCTATAGCCTTCCCCTCTAAGTCCTCGACCGTTTTTATGCCAGAGCCTGGACTGGCGACGATGCAGAAGCCGCCAAGCTCTGGGTCCTTGCCCATTTCAACACCGACAATTCTGATATCATAGCCCGCCGCTCGCATTAAAATCACCGCAACAGGGTCGCTTATCGAGGCGTCTATCTCATTTGCAATTAAGGCGGCGTCACGGTCAAAGGCACTGCGAAAAGGCACAAGCTCGACACTCAGCCCATACTTCTCGAAAATCCCCTCCTCCTTTGCGACGAAAAGCGGCAGAACGTCGTCGTCAGGCAGCGTCCCCACTCGTATCGTGGCTGGGGGCGTATGTGTTGTCACGGGGGCACGATAAAACACGTAGATGTAGGCAGTGGCAACTACAACTGCTATGACTATGACCCCGGCAACTACCATGCTTTTGCGCATCCTGCATCCCCCTTTTAGTTACGGCATGCGCCTGTGAACTCCTCCACCCTAGGAGCTTCTCCGACCGTGCCTTCACAGCGTCGGGGGACTCCAGCACGGAACCCCTTTACAGAGACCTCGGTCCTAGAGGCGTCCCCGACGAAGAAATGTGTCACCAAAAGCATATATAATTTGCGGGCTTTCACCCTCCCTTTCGGAAGGGGACTTCTCGCCCGCATTGGTTAAAAATTTGCCTCGGAGCTGGCGCTGCAGGGGATAAGACGAGCGAGCAGGTGGCACTAACGATGTGCTTTTGGGAGTGGTTGCTGTGTCTTGCTCGCCCCGGCAATACATTCGAAGAGGACCAGGGAGCGGTGAAAAATAGAAAGCTTTTTAAGCAACCCTTGAAGACCCACCTACTTGATGGAAGCAACCCTCCTGGTGCTTGCGGGTTTTGCAGTGTTGTTCGCACTGGGAGTTCTGCTCACTAAGGACAATTTCTATGCCGTGGTATTCATGTCTGCGACGATGGTTCTCATAGCGGGCATCTACGCAATCTTCCAGCTCCAGATGGTCTCCATACTGATAATATTCATATTTGTCGGCGCCATTGGGATGGTGACTGTGGTCTTGGCTGCAACATACCGGCGTGAGCCTGAGAGGCAGTTTTCGCCGTACTGGGCGGCCTTTACCGTCGTAACAGCATTTTTAGCGGCTTATTACCTCCTGATGCGTAGTGTCCCGCTCGGCACAGCAAGGGGCTTCGAGTTGGTGCTGACGTCTGATCTTGTTCTTTTGATTACTTCTATGGTGACGCTCATAATACTCGTAGCGTTGTCCGCCCTAAGGTTAACGGGGGGTGTTAGTAGTTGATATATGTGCTTGCGCTCGTGATTTTGCTGATTGCATACCTTGCGGCAGTCTCCAGCAAGGATTTGGTAAGGCTTTTGATCTCGTTGGAGTTGATGTTCGGCGCTGTTTTCCTCACGCTCATTCCGCTGTTTTCAACGGCTTTCGAAACGGCGCTTGGCATCGCAATAATCACAATCTTCGTCAGCAGCTGCGAGCTTTTGATTCTGATTGCGGCGCTCATCCTCTTCGACAAGGAGAAGAAGAACGTTTTGGTGGATTCCGTGGTTGTGGGAGGTGAGGAGCGATGACCGAGCCTTTGTTGCTGTTCTTACTCGTCCCGCTGGTCGTAACGTTCTTAGCGCCGCTGCTCTCGCCGAAAGCTGCCTCCTATCTAACGGCGCTTGCTTTCGCAGTCCCGTTCCTCGGCACACTCTATTTGCTTTTCAGCGGCGGCGTCGCCGACGTCACGCTGATGCAGCTTCCTGTGCCGATAGGGCGGCTTTTCCTCTTTTCAGACCCGATAACTGCGGTGTTCTCGCTTTCTATTTGCGTGGTTTCGGCGATGGTTGCGCTATATGCGCTTCCTTACATGGAGCACCGCTTTAAAGAGATGGGGCTTGATGCCCGCAGCGAGTTCAGAAAATACATCTTCATCTATGACCTTTACGCAGTTTCGATGCTTTGGCTTGTCCATTGCGGGAATCTGCTGCTGCTCTACGTGTTCCTTGAAATCATGCTGATTACTGCATTCCTGCTGATTTTTCTTTACGGTTACGGGAAGAGGCAGTGGGTCGGGCTTCTCTACCTTATTTGGTGCCTGATTGCAGGCGTTCTGACGCTGGTCGGCTTTTTGATAATTGCGTTGGAGAGCGGGACGCTGGCGCTTGACGAGCTGATGTATTTCCATCGAATCAGCACGCTGGCGTGGTCGTTCGTATTCTTTGGCATGGTCATCGAGCTTCCGGGCTTGGGACCTCACATCTGGCTGCCGTGGGCGCACGCAGAGGCGCCGACGCCGGTCAGCGCCATGCTTAGCCCCTTGACGGTCGGGCTTGCGGGTTACGTGCTACTGAGGCTCTCGCTCGTGGACCCCAACTTTTTTGCCACGTATCGGGCACCAATCTTCGCATACGCAGCGCTCACCAGCATTTATGCGGGTTTTGCGGTCTTTATCCAGAAGGACTTCAAGCGACTGCTTGCGTATTCAACGGTCTCGCAGATGGGCTATATTCTCATAGCGTTGTGCGTCGGCGGCGTCTTCGGCACGATGGGCGTCGCCATTCAATACATGTCGCACGCCTTTGGCAAGTCCATCTTATTTATGTGTGCCGGCGGCTTGATTACGCTCTACGGACTGCGAGACGTCGAGAAAATGGGGGGCTTACACGACTACGTTCCTGAAATTTCGAATGCCGCCGTCATAGGTTTCATGAACCTTGCTGGTATTCTGACGGTCGGCATGCTCGGCGAGTTTTTCATCCTCAGGGGCGCCGTCGAAGCCTTCGGCTTCAACCTCACTTACATCCTTCCCATAGTCTTCATCTTCATCCTCTCAGGCTGGTATGGCTTTTATACCATCCGGAGGGTTTTCTACGGAAGACCAAAATCCAAGCTGGAGAGTAAAAGTATTAACGGATACCTTTACGTCCCACTGTTCATAATAGGGATTCTTTCCGTCCTCTTCTTGTTTCCGCCGCTTTCGTCGTCGCTGGTCGGCAGTCTTTATAAGGTGGTGAGTGCGCTCGTGGGAGGTGGTGCGTTGTGAACGTCAGCTACATTTTTCTCGCTTTGTTCCTAGCGCCAGTCGTAAGCAGCGTTCCAATCGCATTGGCTTACCGACGAAGGGGGCTTGTGGAGAAGCTTCCTCCACTCTCAGCCTTCGGCATCTTCGTTTCACTCATCTGCAGCATTATGCTCCTTCACTTCCCTGACCGGACGTTCAGCTACCCATGGCTTCCGCAGCTTGGCATAGATTTCGTGCTTCGCACCGACTACCTAAGTAGCCTTATGGGTGTCGTCACAGCGCTCATCGCCTTCATCATTGCGGTTTACGGGCTTGACTACATGAAAGGGGATTACAGGCTGCCGTGGTATTGGTTCTTTTTCAACCTTTTCACAGCTTCTATGCTCCTCGTCGTTTACAGTGATAACCTGTTCCTGCTATTCGTCGGCTGGGAAGGGCTCGGCATCGCTTCGTGGGGGCTGATTGGACACTGGTATCGGGACGATGACGATATAACGTTCGTCGGCGTGCCGGGGCGTAAAATAGGACCGCATCTGTTCTGTTGGCCGCCGAGCTTCGGCGGCTGGCGGGCAATCTCCACGATACGGCTCGGCGACGTCCCGATGTTTCTCGCAATCGCCGCTCTTTGGGCGCTCTCGCCAGAACACGACATCAATATCTCGCAAATGCCTTGGGAGGAAATTCTGGCAGGGATAGGCGCTGCTGGGACCGTTCTCATACTTACAATGTTCCTAATCGGGCTTTTCACGAAGTCCGCGCAGCTTCCGTTCAGCGAGTGGTTGATGACTGCGATGACGGGTCCGACGACCGTCTCAGCGCTCTTGCACAGCGCCACGATGGTGGCAGCGGGCGCCTTCGTCTTCATGAAGGTTAGTTGGTATATCCAGCCGTGGGAGCTTGCGGCGCACGTTCCGGGCTTAGAAGTTGTTTATCTTCTTGCATTGCTCGTCGGGCTGTTCTCTGCACTTTACGGGGCGTTAGTGGCGACGGGAATGCTCGAACGCAAGGTTCTGCTGGCAGCTTCGACGATGTCCTCATTAGGACTCATGTTCGGGACGGCGGCGGCGTCCTGCTGGATTCACGAAGAGATTGCGGGGATGAATTTGGCGTTGCTCGTTGCGTTCTGGTATATGGTAGTTCACGCTTTTGCGAAAGCGACGCTGTTCCTCGTGAGCGGGCATCTCATACATGCAACGCACAGTCGCTTCTCAGAAGGAGATTTGGAGCTTGCAGGACGAATGAAGACGGCGTTCGTGGCGACGCTCATCGCAACGACGTTTCTTGTCGGCATCCCGCCGCTCACTGCTTATTGGGTGAAGTCTGCAATGGATGAAGTGATGGAACACCTGTTGTTGCACGAATACATGCTTTTGCCGCTTGCTCTCCTGCTTGCGACTTCGATAACATATTCGGCAATTCTTGCAAGATTCTTCAGCCTCAATTTTTTCAAAGGTGAGAAGCCGCACCACTTGCACCTTGAGCGGTTACCCTTGATGGAGCTGGGGTATTTGGCGATGGTTTCGGTGCTGTTTGTCATCCTCTATCTGTTATTTGAGAGACCCGAGCTTGTGGAGCTGGCGCATGCAGGGTTCAAGCTGTCGTCGCTGGCGGTCGGGCTGGCAGTGCTCGTTGCGTTCCTCGTTGCGTTCTTCAAGCCGAGAGTGGCGGTGCTATCAAAAATCGGGACGTTCTTCAACGACAGGATGTATATGCCGTTCCTGAACGATCTTGTTTGCCCGGTCGTCGGTTTTGCGGTCGCACGGCTCGTCGACTACGGGAACAGAGGCATAGATGCCTTCTTCAACACGAGAGTTATGCCTACGCTCTTCGCAGCGCTTTCTAAAAGGATTAGAGCCATTCAAGTTGGCTACCTGCGGAGCTACACGAGAATCGTGTTAGGACTGGTGATGATTTTCCTAATCGGCGTTGCAGTTTGGGGGGTGTTGCCGTAGATGTGCGTGCTGCTGAGTGCCGTTAACGAGCTGACGCTCGCTGCTCTTGTAGTTCTGACGCTTGGAGCGGTGTTTTCGTATAAGTGGCGCAATCTGGGGCTTGCGGCGGCGGTAGTTGCCCTGATTTTAGGGCTTCTTGCAGCGGCCTCATCCGCTTACGGGGCACTCGTGTTCGCAGTCGCACTTATTAACATTCTCTCGCTGGTGACGCTCGACAACAAGATCAAGGGCATTGATTATTGCCTCGTGGCGCTTATGGGGCTCGTCACCCTCATTTTCTTCAGCGTCAAAGGTCTCTCCTTAGTTCTTGCGGCGCTTGTTTTAGTCTCGGTCCCGACTTACGTGCTCGTGATGCTCAGGGAGGGCGGCGTGAACGCCGAGGTCGGGCTGAAATACATCGTCTTTATGGTCTTCGCCACCGTCCTCTTTTTCCTCGGCGCAATACTCCTTGCAACAGGCGGCGACCCGCTTATGGGGTACGTCATGCTGATTCTTGGGTTGAGTTTGGAGGTAGGCGTGGCGCCGCTGCACGAGTGGGTGCCCGACGTTTTTACGGCGGCAGACCCGATTCCAATCTCAGTGATTGCGTCGGTTGCGAAAATAGTGCCGTTCGTGGCGGCATTACGCATAATCACGAGCTTCGGCTTCGACGAGCGTCTTGTGTTGTTCACAGCGATACTTGCGGCGTTTTCGATGTTTGTTGGGAACGTCGGGGCGCTGACCGCACGGGAGCACGCAAGGGTCCTCGCTTATTCAACGGTCGCAAACATGGGTTACGTGTTGGCGTGCTTGGTGGCGGCGACGGTTCCTGAGTATGTGGCGGTGGCGTTGGCGGGCGGCTTGCTCCTCCTCTTTGCAAACAGCTTCGGCAAAATTGGCTTCTTCAATGCCATAAAGGGCGAAGGTTCGTTTTCGCCATTCATGTTCGTCCTTGCGTTTTCGTTCATTGGCGTCCCGCCGCTACTTGGCTTCTGGGGCAAGCTTTATATCTTGCTGTCGCTCGTCGGCGTCGGTTATTTCTGGCTCGCCGCTGTCCTTGTCCTGAACTCAGCGATTTCAGTTCCGTATTACGTGCGGCTTTCAAGGGAGCTCGGCGTCGGCTGGCAGACCCGCATAACCGACATGGTCGTGCTCGTGGTCACGCTGCTCACGCTCGCCACCGTAGTATTCCCGCTTGTGGAGTGGTTTGTTAAAGGCGTGAGCGTGTTGAGCTTGGGGGTGGTGTGAATGATGCTGGAGGCAGTTGCAGCCATTGGAACTTTAATTGCAGTCTGTCTAATTACTGACCTTGTCATGTTAATCCTGATCAAAATATTCCCGAAGTATTACCCAAGTGAGCTGAAGTCGGGGAGATTTGAGGCGGGGAACGTGCCGCTAAGGTATCCGAGGTGGACGTTGCCGATGCAATATTTTGGTTTCATGTTCCTGTTCATGGCGGTGGAGCCTATTATAGTGCTGCTCCTTGTCCTCTCATCGCTTTCGCCGGAGCACTTCTTGCCGCTTCTGCTAATATCGCTCCTTTTATTGCTCCCGACGATTTACGTAGGATATAAGATGGCAGTGGAAGGGGGGAGATGGTGATGCGGAGGCGAATGAGCGTAGGAGCGTTGATGTTCGACCCGGCAGGCGCTTTCGAGGAGCTAAAAGATGAGGAGCTGGGAGGGACATTTTCCTTTTACTTCCGCCTTTTAATAGTGTTCGCCGTGCTTTTTGCGGCGATTGCAGCAACAGCTCCATATTTCCTTGCGCTACTCCCTGAGGTCTTTCCAGACGTTTTCCTCGCACCCTTTGCTCCAGTCATCAATATTATTGTTCAAACGCCCCCGCCGCTGATATTCGGAGGCGTCTTCGTGGCGCTGCTCGTCGGCGGGACGCTTGGCATGCTTGTCGCTGCCGTCTGGCTACACATTTGGGTTTATGCGTTTGGTGGGCGACGCGGGTTCAAGCAAACGTTAAAAGCTTACATGCTCGGCATGACGCCGTTCCTCATACTCGGCTGGATTCCGGTAATAAACGTCTTCGGCGCAATCTGGGCGATTCTCGCCGTCCTGAACGGCATAATGCAACTTCACGAAATGTATTCAGGAGCGGCAATCCTTGCACTCCTGTTCTCGCTCATCATACCGGGCGTCGCAGCTCTTGCAGTGGGGCTGGTGGCGATGCCCTATTTGATGCCGGGGGTGGTCTGATGGTGGTGGAAGAGGCAAAGGACAGGAACATAAGGATAGTTCAACATGGAGTTTTCGCCCCGTTGCGCCGTTGGGGCGTCCGTTGGAGCCTCTGGCCCGTTCATTTCGTCACTTCTTGCTGCGGCGTCGAGCTTGCGCACTCCGGCGCTTGCGGCTACGACATGGAGCGTTTAGGCGCCCTGAACTACGGAATTGCGAGGCAGTCGAATTTCATTATCATCGAGGGGACGATTACAAGGAAGATGGCACGGGCGCTGCGTTTAGTTTACGAGCAGATGCCGGACCCGAAGTTCGTATCGCTCATCGGCGCCTGCGGCGAGCGTGGCGGGCTCTTCTGGAACAGCTATAACATCACGCTCCCGCACGAAATCGTGCCTGTGGATTTCTTCATTCCCGGCTGCCCGGTGACGCCTGAAGGACTTATACGGGGAATAAGGGCGGTGCAGGAGAAGATAGAGGGGCGAGGGCGGACGACAATTGAGTTCAAGTGTGCAGAGCTTCCCCGAGAGGGGGGAGAGGCGAGGCTGGTGCCGAGTTCGCCGAAGTTCCTTGCGGAGACACCGACGGTAAGGATAGACGTGCCGAGAGAGGGCGAGCTTCCGGAGCGTTTGAAGCCGCTTGCTGAGGAGGAGGGCGTCAGAGTAACAGCAATCGGGAAGAACAGAGTGGCGATAAGGACACCTGCGGAGCGGCTTGAAGAAATAGCCTTGCGGCTTAAGGAGCTTGGCTTCGACCACGTTAAGAGCGTGAATATTGTTGACGTTCCGCACGAGCGGCGGATGCTTGTTGAGTATGTGGTTTCGAGTTATTCCGTGCGAGAACTGATGCCCGTGTTAGTATCGCTCTTTGCATACGTGCCGAGGGTGTCGCCAGGACTTCAGAGCTTAAAGCATGTTTGGGAGAGCGCGGACTACTGCGAGCGTGAGCTTCAGGATTTGTTCGGCGTGCGTTTCAAGGGCAACCCGTGGCAACGCCGCTTTATCCTTGCGCCTGAGGTGGAAGCGCCGCTGAGGAAGGACTTCAGGCTTGAAGAGGAGAGTTACGTGCTCGGTGAGGCGCCGCTCGCCCCGAAGATAGAGTATCCGCCGGAGCCCTTGTCCTACTACCTGCCGGTTCCCGACGAGGTTTTCGAGGAGGCGGCGAAGAACGACGAGTTCGTCCTGCCCATAGGTCCGCACCACACGGGCAGCGGGCACCTCAGAGTGATTTTGAGGGTCAAGGGCGACGTCATCGTAGACGCCATCCCCGACCCGGGCTACGTGCACCGTTCGATGGAGAAGCTGGCGGAGACGAAGCTTTACGTCCAGAACATCCCGCTGTTCGAGCGACTTTCCATCGCAGACCCGGTAAACATAAACTTGGGTTACGTGCGCACGCTCGAATTTGCGCTCGACGTCGAGCCGCCGGAGCGTGCGAAGCTCATAAGAACGATGTTGGCTGAACTTTCGAGGATTGGGGCGTTCTTATACGACGCTGGTATCTTTTCCTTGTTCACAGGACATTCCACGGGCTTCATGTATACGTTTTCCATGCGTGAGATGCTCTTAGAGCTATTCGTGCGGATGACGGGGTCGAGGTGCACGCCTTCTTATGTCATACCCGGCGGCGTTCGCTGGAACGTTTCCGACGAGGCGTTAAAGCTCACGAAAAATTTCACGTCCGCAATCCTGCATCGCCTTTCCAAATTTGAAAGCATTTTCGTGAACAATCCGGTGCTGATGGAGCGAGTGAAGGGCGTCGGCGTCCTCACAAAGGAACAAGCGATAAACGTTGGAATAGTGGGCCCCTTCCTGAGAGCGTCGGGCGTCGAATACGACATCCGCATCGCCGAGCCTTACGAGGCGTATACGGAGCTTGAGTGGGACGTTCCTGTGGCTGACGACGGCGACTGCCTTGCAAGGTTTCTCTTGAGGCTTGAAGAAGTGCGGCAGAGCTTGAATATTGTGAGGCAAGCTGTAGAGGCACTTGAGCGCACGAGCGGGGCGGTGATTGCAGCGGAGGTGCTTGGAGAGTTCAAGGACGCCCCTGATATAAGAGGGTTATTTTTCAGGACGCTCGGCGACATTTGCTTGCCACGTGGCGAGTTCACCTGCTTGACCGAGGCGGCAAGAGGCACGCTCCTCTTCTCGATACTCAGCGACGGCGAGTCGAACGTGCCTTACCGTGTGCGTGTGGTCACGCCGAGCTGGATGAACCTACATGGCTTCATGGAGGCGGTCAAAGGTCAGAGGCTCGCCGACTTCTGGGCGATTTACGGCAGCTTCGGCTACTTCCCGCCTGAAGCAGATAGGTGATGAAAATGCTTGGGCAGATATTGGAGCTGGCGTCAAGTAACCGTGTGGAGATTCCACTAATCGAGCCGCTCTTAGGGATGTTGCCGCCGCCGCTTTCGGAGCTTGCGGCGTTACCACTCTGGAAGCCGCTATTCGCAGCGCTCGTCGTTCCGGGGTTTGCAACGCTGGGGCTTCTGCTGTTGTTATTGCCATGGATAGAGCGGAAGCTCTGCGCAAGAATACAGTGGCGTGTCGGACCGAAGGAGATAGTGAGTTGGCTCGGCGGCATAATCCAACTGCTCGCAGACTCGCTACGTTTCTTGTTCCAAGAAGTAATAGTAAGCCGTGATTCCCATCGCCCTTACTTCACACAATTCGTGCTACTCTCGTTCATTCCGGCGTTGCTGCCGATGTTATTCGTAGCCGCAGGGACGATAATCGCAATCCGGACGGAATACTC
Organism: Candidatus Alkanophaga liquidiphilum; assembly: GCF_053996935.1. NCBI lineage: Archaea > Methanobacteriati > Methanobacteriota > Methanomicrobia > Candidatus Alkanophagales > Candidatus Alkanophaga > Candidatus Alkanophaga liquidiphilum. The sequence continues at coordinate 20,252 of NZ_JBMXYC010000050.1, read as the reverse complement.
CGTTCAGATAATGCTGGCGCTCGTCTGCTTATTCCCGGTGTTCATCCTCGGCATGGGCTGGTCTTCAGGAAACCGCTTCGCCTTCGTCGGCACCGTCCGGGAAGCCTTCATGTATTTTGCTTACGAGGTCCCGCTAATATTGTCAGTAATTGCAATGCTCCTTGTCTTCGGCACTGGCGACCCCGTCGCCATCGGTGAGAGCGGAAGGCTCGGCATCGTCCTGAACCCGCTGGCGGCGCTCGTGTTTTTCATAGCGACGGCGATGGGGACCTCTCGCCTACCGTTCGAGATTCCTGAAGCGGACCAAGAGCTGGCATTCGGTCCGTTCATCGAATATTCGGGAATAACCTTTGGGCTCGCATACGTGCTGGCGTATGAGAAGCTTTACGTGCTGAGCGCTCTTTTCACGACCCTCTTCCTCGGCGGTGGTTCCGGTCCGATGATTGCGCCGCTCGGCGAGCTTTCAGGGGCGCTCTGGTTCGTGCTTAAGGTCATCGTGGTGATGGTCGTCTTTGCGGCGCTTCGTGCCATCTATCCAAGGTTCCGCCTTGACCAGGCGCTGAAAGCGGGCTGGTCATCGATACTGGCAATCTCGCTGCTCGCCATTATTATATCTTCGGTGGAGGTGGTAATGTGGGCATAAAACGGCTGAAGATGCCAGAATACTCCTTTGGCGACAAAGTAAAATGGCACGCCGCCGCCGTTGGCACTGCCTTCAAGGAAGCCTTCTTCCCACACACAGTCACGGTGCATTACCCCAAAGAGCGAAGGAAATTCCCTGATAATTTCAGGGGGTATATCCTTTTTGACATTGAGAAATGCATAAACTGCTGGCAGTGCGCCTTCGTGTGCCCTGCAAATGCGATAAGAATGAAGGAAGCGCCGAACAAGAAATATTACCCAACGATAGACTATGCAAAGTGCATTTTCTGCCATTTCTGCGTGGACTCCTGCGTGGGCGGTGCGCTGCGAACGACGAAGATTCACGATGTTGCGTATGCCGACGTTGATGAAATGCTGGCTGAGACCGAGCAATTGATGGAGCCGCCTGAAATCGTCAGAGAGGATAGGAGATACGTGGAATACGTGATTGAAGAGGACGATGTGCGTCTCCGCAGAGTCAAGGGTCAGGATTATTTACTTGTGGAGCCGCCGCCTCGCAAGGAGTATTCAATGGTCTGCGTTTGCGACGACCCCGAGAGCTGCACCAGTTGCGGCACGTGCGCCGACGTTTGCGAACACTATGCAATATCTATAAGCATTGAGGGCGAATATAAAGTGATTAGAATCGATACCGAGCGGTGCACGGGTTGTGGGCTGTGCGTCAAGGAGTGCCCACTGCGCGTGCTACGGCTCGTGAGGCGGGAAGGCGAGCAGTAAAGAGAGAAGAGGGGTGAGGTGCGTGGCGGCGGTGTCCGAGTGGCGGGTCAAACTCGTGGGGAGACCGAAGGATGTTTCCTGTCCCAGCATTGTGAAGACGCAGGTGATCGACACGGGGCTTTGCTGCCGGTGCATGGCGTGCATGGCGGCGTGCCCGGCAGCGGTGCGGACGGGCGTGGGGTTCGACTTTGAGGAAAGAGAGCACGTGTGCGTTGATTGCGAAATATGTGTTCGTATCTGTCCGAGACTTGATTACAAGCCGCTGAGCGGCATTGGTAGCTACATAAAAGCGGTGGCGGGCAGGTCAAAACGCTTTAAAGGACAGGACGGCGCCATGGTCACCGAGATTCTCATGTCAGCGATGGAGATGGGAATCATTGACCGCTGCATCTTCGTCGGCAGGGACGAAGATTGGCGGACGGAGATTCTTCACGTTCGGGACGTCGAGCAATTAGAAGTGCCGACGCTGACTGGCACGAAATACACGTTCGCCGCCGCCGTTCCAGCATTGAGAGAGGCTGTTCTGAATACGAAGGTGGGCGTGGGTTTCGTCGGGACGCCGTGCATGGTCTCTGGCGTCAGGCGGCTGCAGAAGGAGCTTGCGGTTTTCAGGCGGAAGGTTAAACTCGTCATTGGGCTCTTCTGCACAGAAAACTTTTACTGGGACGAGCTGACCGAGTTTTTGAAAGAGCGTGGCGTGGACATCAAGAAATTAGTAAAGACGGACATCACGAAAGGTAAATTTATTGCCACGATGACTGATGACGTCGTGGAGTTCCCGGTGAAGGAGCTTTCGGCGATAATGCCGAGCGGCTGCCGTGTCTGCACCGACTTTTCGGCAGTGGAGAGCGACGTCAGTGTCGGAAGCGTCGGGAGCAAGCCCGGTTTCTCGACGGTGCTCGTTAGAGAAGAAAACGCAAAAGAAGTGCTCGACTTCATAAGGGAGCATGGCTACGCCGACTTTGACGAGGTATCGCTTGAGTTCGTGGAGCGGCTCTGCAACCTGAAGAAGAAACGTGAGGCAAATATAAAGTAATCCCCTCAGCAACAGTCATAAACCAGAGCATGGTAGAAACGCCGGCAGGAGCACGGGAGCTACCGCTGTTGAAGGAAATAGAAAATTTACTTAGCAAAGGTAGTGTGGTTAGCAAAGGTAGTGTGGTAGTATTCCTCCTTGGATGCGTTGACGTAGGTAAGACGTTCCTCGCCACAACGCTTGCAAATATTTTCTGCGCACGAGGCTACGGCGTTGCCGTTGTAGACGCCGACGTCGGGCAGAGCGACATCGGTCCGCCGTGCAGCATCGGCGTCGGCGTCTTAGAACGTCCTGTGAAGATACTTTCAGAGGCAAAGCTCGCCGCTATATTCTTCATCGGCAGCACGTCCCCGCAACGCTGCGAGCAGGAGTGCCTTAGGAACGTCGCTGCCGCCGTCGAGCGTGCGAAAGGGCTCGCACGGCTTGTCATCGTGGATTCAACAGGCTGGGTTCAAGGAGAAGATGCGAAGAGGTTCAAGCTTTCCGAAATAAAGTGCGTGGCGCCTGACATCATCGCGGCGATACAGAGGGGGGAGGAGCTTGAGCCAATATTGAAAGACCTCCGAAAAAACGAGGGGGGAGCGGAAAGGGCAAAGCCCAAGATTATAAGGTTAAAATCCCCTCCGGGGGCGAAAGCTAAAAGCAGGGAAAACAGGGCGCTCTTCAGGGAAGAAGCATATAACAAATATTTTAGTAATGGCAAAACCAGAATATTTGACCTTTCAATACTGGGCTGGCTGTCGAGACGAGGCACAATCCTCGGGCTCTTCAGGCAGGACGAGTGCGTGGGCTTGGGTATCCTCGAACGCCTCAACTTCGAAAGGAGCATCGTCGAGGTTTTCACGCCGGTCAACGGCGACGTCGATTGGATAAAGCCCGGCTCGATACGCCTCGTCAATCTGGGAGGGAGGATAAAAGAATACAGGTCGAAAACCGTAAGAGCAAATCAAAACGTCAAGACGTGCTGAAGGAGGGGGAGGATGAAGCTGCCGGATGTGCAGGCGAGCAAGCCTGAGGTGCGCATCAATCTCACAAGGGTCGGCGTAACGAACGTCAAGAAGCTCGTGGAGGTTGCGAGGCAGGGGAAGCGCCCTATTGTTCTCATCTCAGACTTCAAAATCTGCGTCGATCTGCCTTCCAGCATTAAAGGCGCGAACCTTTCTCGGAACTTCGAGGCGGTTTACGAGGTCTTAGAGGAAGCGGTGAGCACGCCGACCTACGAGATCGAGGAGCTTTGCAGTGAGGTTGCGAAGCGGCTGCTGCACCGCCACGCATATGCGACGACAGCCGAAGTTTCGATGCGTTCCGAGTATATTTTGAAGCGACGGACGCCGGTTACCAAGATTCAATGCCAGGAGCTTGCAAACATCTTTGCGGAGGCATGTGCCGTCCGCTACGACGACGGCGGCATAAGAGTGCGCAAGACCATCGGCGCAGAGGTTGTGGGCATGACAACGTGCCCGTGCGCTCAAGAGATGATGAGGGAAAAAGTCTGGGAGGAACTGGAAAAGCTTGGCATTGAAGATGGGAGAATAAAGGAGCTGCTTAGGGAAATCCCGCTTGCGACGCACAACCAACGAGGACGTGGCATCATCTCCATAGAGGTCGAAGACGACGTGCGAGTCTCCCTCGACAAGATTATAAAGGTCATAGAGGATTCCATGAGCTCTAGGGTTTATGAGCTTTTGAAAAGACCTGACGAGGCGTATCTCGTCGAGTATGCGCACCGCCGTCCGATGTTCGTCGAGGACTGCGTCCGGGAAATGGCAAGACGCATCGTCGAGGAGTTCAAAGAGCTGCCTGACAACACCGTCGTCAGCATAAAGCAAGTGAACGAGGAAAGTATCCACAGACACGATGCGTTCGCAGAGCGAGTGGCGACGCTCGGCGAGCTGCGCCGAGAGCTTAACTATACCCGCGGCAGCATATGCGAAAATACACAGCCCTAAGGCTTCTTAACTCTTTTTGTGATGCTCACAGACTCAAACACTGAGCTGCACCTATAAGCGAATTCTTGTTTTGTACCGTTAAGTCCTAGCGGAGGGATTATAAACTAAACCGCACGGCATGTTGCTTTTCACTGCTCTGTACGTCAGTGAACGCTCTTAGAAAGTAGGTTGATAAAGAGTTGTGCAGCATCAGAATAGCGCTGTATCCTGTATAAATAAAGACGCTATAGCACCGAAAACTAAAAAACACTATGAGCATGAACGCAGGAACAATCATTTCACGAAAGCTAGTCCCGCGGCGGCGCGTTTAAGAGATCAGTCATTTTCGATGAATGACTTGATGTAGACTTGTCCGAATAAGCATAAAATATCATAAATTAATTGAACATCAATCTATCATCTTTCTATGGTAATAGCAGAATAGCGGAAAACAACCTGATTGAGTTACTGAAGGAATTTGACATCTTTGAAAGGAATAAGATATCCTTAGAGATCAAGCTTACAGCTAGCGATGTACTTGCTTTCTTCAAGCTTTAAAGGATAGCACTACTCCTTAACGTTGAAAAATCGACTGTTCACTACTGGATAGAGAAGTTTAAGGACACCCTTGAGCATAGTGGTAGAAAACAAAAAGCTTGTAATAGCAAGCAAGAGCTGATGAAACAGTTTTGAAATACAACGGAAGGAAATGCTATCTATTCGCAGCCTTAGACGTTGAGAGGAACAAGATCATCTATCTGAGGGTCTATCCTGCAAGGAATGCTTTAATAGCTTATTCCTTCTTAAAAGTTTAAAGATGTGTGAGATTGAAGAAATCATCCTTGACAGAGGACCATGGTACAGGGATGCTTTACAACGCTTAGGTGTCAAATTCAGACATGAGAGCTTTGGAAAAAGGAGTTTGGTCGAATCTGTATTCAGTTCATTCAAAGAGAGTGCTAAGATATTCTTCTGCTCTATAACAGTTAACTTCAGAAGAGAGAAGATGTTCGGCAGGTGGAGAAGAGCCATAGAATGCTAGAATAACTTTAAATTAAAGCCTGTTTTCAGGACGTTAATCCAGATGGTAGTCTCAAGCTTTCTGAATAAGAGGTGCTTGCAGTGGCTTAGTAAAATAAAAGGTTTGGCTTGTCCAAAGTGTGGTGAAATTATTGATAAGCCAGAGGGTTAGTGTGGTCTTATTAGGACAGGTCTGAGTTATGCAACTTCGCTGGAATTGCCCTTCCTCTGATCGTTCTACATAGCCTTACGACCGAGATAGCGTGTTATGAGTAATCCGAGCTCGAAGAGTGCTATCGATACCACTGCCATAATCATCGAAATACCCGTGGGGTCGGCGATGACAAAGAAAGCGATTCCTATTATTAGTCCATATATTATCCATCTCTTATCCCTGAGCCATGAATATGTGACGAGTTTCGTCTTTACCGCTAAAGCCATTACGAAGGGTATTTGAAAGATCAACCCGAATCCCACAGCAGTATAAAGGATGAGTGAGAAAATCCTCTTCGCGGAAAGCGCAACCTGTGCAATATCTCCTGAGTAAGCGATGAGGTAATGGAAGATCAGTGGGAGGACGAAAAGATAGGCGAAGACTGCACCGAGACCATAGCAGCAGAGCGAAGGAATAGTAACCATTAGGAAAAATTTTCGCTCCGAGGGATATAAACCAGGTCGCATAAATGCAAAAATCTCGTATATTAACAATGGTATCGTTACAGAAAGAGCGAATAAGAAGGAGAATAAAAGTCTTACACCCATCCATTCCATCGGGCTGTATACGAATATGGGCATATCTTTGGAGATTAGATTGATAAATATGAAGCGGAGCGAGATATTTGAAAAAGGAAATACAGCCAGAGTAACAATACCTAAAGGGATTAGAACAACAATGAGCCTTCTTCGTAGTTCCAGAAGATGCTCCATTATGGGAAGCTCCACATCTCCTATCGGACCATCTACGCTCAGGTCCCTTTCATCTCTCTTATCTTTCCTCCCCTTTTTTACGCTAACTTCAGCCTTTTTCATCCCTTTATTCATAGTAATAAGAGCAAGAGTAAATAAAGATGACGGATATAATTGAAGAACTGGGTTACATAACAGAAGGACTCAAGAAGAAACTCATACCAATTATCGCCGTTATATTTGCTGGTTTCGTGGTTTCATTTCGATTTTTAGACCCTATGTTACTCAAGATAAAACAAGATCTTCTTCCCGAAGGTGCAACACTCATCTATATCTCACCAGTGGAAGTGATTATGCTAAAGTTAAAGATAGCAATAGTCATAGGGATAATACTTGCTCTACCTATTATAGGCTATTATGTGTATAAGACATTGAAGGTGAGATTGGGGATACGGAATCCAATGAAAAAATCCCGGCTCATCATATTGCTGACTTCCGCCGTTATATTGTTTATTTCAGGGGCATGCTATTCATATTTCCTCATGTTGCCCCTTGTTTTAAGTTATCTCCACTACATGTCAGCATCAGCTGGGGTTGTCGCCACTTACTCCATATATGAATTTATATCGTTCGTCATCACACTAACGCTCATATTGGGGATAGCCTTTGAAGTTCCTCTCTTTATTGTCTTTGCGGTTCAACTCGGCCTTGTTCGGATAGCGACTCTGAAGGAATATAGGCGGTATGTGATTGTGGCAATATTCGTTCTCGCCGCGATTTTTACACCCCCTGATGTCGTGAGTCAGCTTATGGTCGCTTTCCCCTTGATTATTTGCTATGAGATAGGCATAATAGTTGCAAGCATTATCTCTAAGAGGCATTTGTAACTCATATTTCGCACTTAAGTAAATCTATAATAATAGTTAAAGTATGATTTTATGAAAGATGAGAATTTGGCTTATAAATTTCAAAAGAGCGTGGAGAGAGGTAGTTAAGGTTTTGGGTGCGATAGCGCTGATAAAAAAATAGGTATAGTGAAAGCGCTATCAGTGAGCGATGGGGAATTCGAAAATCACAAACTGGAGTCCCGCGACAGGTCAAAAGGCGCTTATTCGGCTGTTTTTAGGACGACGTTGCTGCTAATCCCCTCCTTAAGGAGGCGGCAGCGGGGGAGATGGGTGGGAAATTATATACTTGCGTTCTATGAACATGTGACGAAGCTGTGGGTATAACCTGCGGTCAGGAGCTGCGTGCTCAGCTCGAAGGGGGGAGGAGGTCACACCCTTTACCTTTAAATACAAAGGTAAAAGAGTGACTGATCAGGTTCTGGTGGTGAAAAGTGAAACAAAGCTAAAAACGACCGAAAAAGCAGAGAGAAGGCGACAAAAAGATTGTGGACAACCTGAGTAGCATACATATTTATATTTAAGGTTCGTATATAAACAGATGGGGGTGATATAGAGATGGGACCAGGAGTGAGTGCGTATGCGAAATTACTCGTTCGACCTGTGGTGGTTATTACCACAGTATCGGATAATGGGATACCAAATGCAGCACCTTTCAGCTTTAACTCGCCTATAAGCTTTGACCCGCCTCTGTATGGCTTCTCTTGCAGTCCTGCACAATTGATGGGAATGCTTTCTTATCCTCTATCTATTTTCAATCTTTTCAATCCAGAGAAGGAAAAGAAATTTTATAAAGGCTTGGTGAAGAGTTTAAAGGAAAAACTTGAAAATTGGGAGAAATATAAGCCAATCAGAGGCATGATAGAGAATATATTCAAATTAGCGAAAAATGCTTTCTCTCTAAAGAATTTGCATCGCTATACGAAGCGTTCAGTCAAAAGAGGAATTACAGAAGATTGCTGAATGGTAGTTGGTGGAGGGGGCTGAAGTTATTTATAGCATGAGAGGAGAAACATTATTTATGCGACTGGGTATCTTTCTTTGCACTTGCAACGGCACAATAAACATAGATTTTAAAAATATCAAAAGGAGTCTGAGAAAGGAAAAAGGAGTTGAAGTCGTCGAAATCCATGACCAGTTATGTCAGGGCGGATTGGATTATATCATAGACGACATCAGAAGATTGGAGCTTGATGGCATATTGATAGCTGCCTGTACAGAAAAAAAACGCATCTTTGAAAGGGTAACCTCTGGCCTTGGCTGCGATATCTCCTTCTTAAATCTCCGCGAACACTGTGGTTGGGTGCATGGAAGAAAAGAAGCAACAGAAAAGGCAAAAAGCATGATAAAAGCCGCTATCAATCTCGTGGCGATAGAAAGCGCACTTCCAGAGCCTGAAGAAATCGCGATGGATGTTGGATACGATGTGTTGGTGATAGGGGAAGAGGATAGAGGAGCAATAGAAGTTGCAAAAAGTCTTTCCAAACTGGCTAATGTCCATCTGGTGACAAAAAGCATTCGAGAATGGTGTGATAACATTACGATACACATTGGCGAAGTTAAAGGCATAAGGGGGAATATTGGCGAATTTGAGGTCGAAATAGAAAGAAATATAGATGAAGAGAAGTGCATATCCTGCGGTCTTTGCGCTGATGCGTGCCCGAAAAATGCGATACGAGCTGGTGCGGTGTACACAATTGAAGAGGGATGCGATGAATGCGGTGATTGTATTGATGTATGTCCAACAGGTGCCATTGAGTTCCACAATCGAGAAGTTATTCGCGTAGGGCAAATTCTGGTGATAACCAAGGACAAGGAATGGAAATGGTCAACTCAATTCGGGATTTATACAGCAGCGGATTACAAAGATACACTAAGCAAAGCGCTTGAACTCGTATCAAATTTAGGGGAAATAAAGAAGAGGAAGTATTTGGAGTTGGATTTGGAGAGGTGTGCGAGTGGGAGGAGCGAATTAGTCGGGTGTGAGTTTTGTTTACCCTGTCCCTACGAGGCGATAACGAGAGAGGGTACAAAGATAGTATTTAACGAGATTAGATGTCAGGGATGCGGACTCTGCTGTGCTCTATGCCCATTATCTGTCCCTCAATTACAACAATATCCCAATCATTTGATTTATTCTCAAATAGAAAACCTATTATCAGGGGATTTAGATCCTAAAGTTCTTTTGTTTGCTTGTTCAGAACATTTTGAAACGCTAAATGCCGTTGGCAGGAAAAGAATAAAATATCCGGCTTTGTTACCCCTCTTCGTGCCTTGTATTGATCTGGTATCAGAAGCACACATACTTAGCGCATTTGAACTTGGAGCTGATGGTGTTATTCTGCTGGGCTGCGAAAAATGTCATCTTGAACAGATCGAAACTGCGGTAAAGTTCGCAAATATGGCTTTATCAGCCTTCGATTTAGGAGAGAGGGTGTTCTTGATAAGCGATGGTCAATGCGATGCAGAAGATTTTGCAAAGGAGATTGCGGATTTTCTCAAGGAGCTAAGTCCTTCCCCTATCAGAAACATGAAGCGGGCGGCGAAAAAGATTGACTTCACCAAACCTAAAAGGGATATTCTATTAGAATTGATCCAAAACCTTCATAAGAAAACAAAAGTGCATCCAAGTTTAATAGAGGAGGATACGCAGTTTCCATTCGCGGATGTCGCTATTGATTCTAAATGCACGATGTGCAACGCATGCATGAACCTGTGTTCGACAAATGCCTTAAGTAAGGAAGGGAATAAAATCAATTTTGTATACGGAAAATGTATTGCCTGCGGCTTATGTGAGCGAGCGTGTCCGGAAGGAGCGATTACCTTAGAAAGAACGCTTGATTTCTCGAGGCTCGTTGAAAAAGAAGGAAAAACTCTTATTGAAGCTGAGCTCATCGCATGTGCTGGATGTGGAAAATTGTTTATGAGCAGGTCAGCGTTTGAGCGAATATCAGAGCTGTTAAAGGAGGGAGAAGGTGAAATAGGAGGTGAAAGAGGGGGAAAGTGGGAACTCGGCGTAGAGGAGCAATTAGAATTACTCAGATATTGTGAAGACTGCAGAGCTTCAAAAGCAGTTGAATGGATGTATAAGAAGATGGGCCAGAGGGAGTTAGTTGAGTAATCTGTGGTTATAAAAGGAGCTAAACGAACATGATGGCGGGAGAACAAAAAGAAATTTTGGAAATGAGAAGAAACTTCTACGCATTTTTGTATCGAATGTATTCGGAGGAGCCTCCGAGAGAGCTTGTCGAAGATCTGTTGAACGAAAAAATCTCTTTTCCTGACTTAATACCATTAGACGAAGAGCTATCCGAGGGTTTTCGTAGATTAAAAGAATTTATGGAGAAGAACAAAGGCAAAGCCGTGGATGATTTGCATGAAGAGCTCGTAGACGAATACACACGCCTGTTCATCGGACCTCATAGACTTCCGGTGCAGCCATACGAGTCATGGTGGGTGGATGGTAAACTGATGGGGAAATCGCTGTTAAAGGTGAAGAGGGATTACAGGAAAGCGGGTATCGTTAAAGCACAGGGTTACGCAGAGCCTGAAGACCATATCGCATTTGAGCTCAAGTTTATGCATTATCTATGTGAGGAGGAATTATCGGCAATCTTTTCTTCAGAAAAGAAAAAGCTTGTGGAATGCTTAAACATGCAGAAGGAATTTCTGAATGACCACTTGTTGAGATGGGTGCCGGATTTCTGTGATGCGCTATACGAATGCGAGCTATCGGATTTCTACAAGGGTATTGCGAAACTCACAAAAGGATTTCTTCTGTTGGAAGACGCAGTGATCGAGGAATTGTTGGAATGGAGGTAAAAGTGCCTGCAATTTGCGTACGTTAGTTTATTTACGAACTTCCCATTTGAGCATAAGGTTAAGAAAAGGTAGAGTGCATAGTTATTTTCGATGTGGTGACAAAAATGCACGACGAAAGGGAAAATTATGCAGGTATAGTGAAGAGTGGGGTAAAAGAGGAGTGGTGCGGTTATATAAGACGTGAATATGAGTTCTCAATAGCGGTTTGCCGCTCCTTAGCGAGTGACATCGAGGTGTTTGTGAACGAAGTGAGGGGGAATTGAAAGAACGCAGCTGTTCTACCGAGCAGTCAAATCCGATATACCCCTGGTGTTAAAACCGACGAGATGAGCTTTAAAACGGTGAAATTAACCATTTTATCGCAGGATGACGTGGGAGACGCGAAGAAGTCACAAAAGGAACTACTAAATAACCGGATAGTCAGATTGACGAACGAATTCACCGATATAAAGCGAAATACAAGGCATTCGTCTGACTCCATCGCTACCTCAAGGAGTTCGCCAGAGTTGCCGCACTTCATAAGGAAGGGTATAGCTTGGGTCAGATCAGAAGGATAACAGAGCATTCTGAGAGATTGGTGAAGGAATATCTGGAGCTGTACGAGCGGTATAAAAATGATGAGGACTGCAAGCAGAGGCTGGGAGAAATCCTCAGCAGGTATTCCAGGGAAAAAATTTGGGCGGGGAAAGAGCGAGAGCAATGGAGGTGATGTAAAAATGCGTGGCCCAGATCGCTTTACTATTGAATATCTCGCCTTCGACCGTGAGCAAGGAGGTCCGTGAATACATGGAAAGGACAAAGGAGGTAGTCCCGACTAGTGCACTGGCAATCTAATTTTTAACATTAGAATAATGCCTCCTCAGCTTCTCTCTTGCATCTCCGCCATGTTCAACCAGCTTGCCTTCTTAGGAGTGCAGTGGAATTCGAACTTCTTACACAGTTTTCTTGTCTTTCTGGAAATCCTTTTTCATTGTAATTGGTTGGATAACATCTTCCAGAAGCTGGAAGGGTCTTTCATCAACGCATATTACGGGTTTCTTTGGATCGTAGTTCTCATGCAAACTCCTAAAGCTTCTGAGATCTCTTTATCTGTTCTTCCTGGTCCTTTGCTTTCATCTGCAAGCAGTAGAATTCTTGCTCTGGTTGTTCTTCGAGCTTTGTTAGTTCCAGTGCTGACTAATCTTTCAAGATATTCTCTTTCCTCATCGCTCAAGAATACATGATACCTTTTTGCAGGCATATAATGTTTATGTGCTTCTTTATTATAAATTATGTTGTCAATGCACTAGAACAATGTCCACGTGTAAAAATACTTCTCCATCAGAGTTCGTCTTTGTATATCCCGCCAGATTTCCTTCTATTGTTTTCACCCAGCTTATGCAGATATCAGCCTCTTCCCTGCTCTTTACTGGAGAAAAAACAACGTCATAGGATAATTTTCCATTCCCTCCACTTCCCCATTCCCAATACTGAAGTGCCCTCATAACATCTTCTCTATAAGAAGGAACATATTCATCCGGAATATTCACGTCATCAATGTGCACCGTGATTGGAGAATGACTCCATGGATTCTCGGATATCTTCGGATAGGTATATCCTTTTGCAGAGGAAGTGAGGAGGAATAAAAATAATAACTAACTCACAATACAATCTTCATTCACGAACCTTAATATCTAAAACAAACAACTTTCCTACCTTCCATTCCAACGGGACAAAACCAAACAACTTAAAATCAGAAATAAAAGCAGAAATAAACCGTAAAATTAATAAATCCCACTGACTATACTTTTTCTCGGTGATTGGAATGAGATTACCGGTCTATCCGATGAAAGGAGACGAGAAGTGGGAGCTTCTATCAAAAGTCATAGATGAGCTCGAAAAAAGGGAAACGAAGAAAGCTCTGGCAAGATATAAAATAACTCCAGTCAATAAAGCCATAGAATTCCTTAAAGTCATTTAGCAATGTTTTTCGAACTGGAGATCTCTTATGCTGTTAGCGAAGTATTAGCGAAGTAAATAAACGATATGAACTCAGAAAGTCCTTGAGGATAGAAGAGGAGATAAAATTAAAATCTGTCTACAATTTCATGTCAAAATTTGAATCGGAGCAGCTCATAAACTTTGTTTTCTCGATTCTTAACGTAAATTCAAAATAAATCCTTTCAGGAGGAGAGATTTAAAGGATAAACCCTACAAGTGGGGTTATTCAACGATGGGATTCTTTCTTGGGATGAAGATGATGATTCTGATTGACTACAAAACTCTAACACCTTTATTCTTCCACGTATATCCAGCAAATGTCCATGAGAGCAGAATTTATCCCCTGATTCTTGAATTGCTGAAGAGAAGAAAGCTGATAAGGTTTGGAGATGCAATAATCAACGAAGGATTTTACGCCTACAAGAACTATCTGATTGGGATTAGATACGGTGTAGTGCCTCTAAATCCCAAAGAAAAATTTCAGGTTTGAGAGGCTTAAAGGGCTGATAAGTTATCCTCTTTTTATCTTTAACTCGAAGAACGTTGAGGAGAAGAAGAGGTATAGAAAGCTTGTAAAGAGGTTGTTTGAAGGATTAAAGCTAAATCTTAAGAGTTTAAGGGCTATAGTAGAGGACGTGATAAAATTGGGGAAAGAAGCTTTCAGTTTGAAGAGATTGCGCTGCTATGCTTTCGAACTAGTTAAAAAGAGGTGTTCTTTTTCTGTCCTCTTAACAGGGATGACTTTTGAGTTCGGTTTCAGGGAAAAGAGGGTTATTCAGAAATTATCGGAATGGTGAGATGAAGAAGACCATAATATTTATATCACACTCAATTAATAATACCAAGTGGATCAGTTGCGATTGCCGGCAAGCCGGCGGCGAGGCGAGCCGAAGCACGCAGTCGGCATCGCAAGCAATCCCGGAAGCGTTTGCGGACGGGATAGAGGGTGTGGGGTTACACCGGTGCGATGGACGAAAGATGACATCGCACGAAGCATTTTGAGCTTTTCGGCTCAAAATGCATAACCTACACCTTTCCATATATATGGGGGTGTAAAAGGGAATGATAGGTACAACGGAGATGATTATTATAGGAATCGTGGCAGTTGTTTTGTTATTCGGTGCATCGAAGGTACCGCAGTTCGCCCGCTCTCTTGGACAGGCGATGGGGGAGTTTAAAAAGGCGAGGCGCGAGGCGGAACTGAGTTACAAGAAACTTGAAGAATCCATTATGGACAGTGAGGAAGAGATACCGAAAGCGAAGGTAAAAGCGGCAGCGAAGGCAAAGGGTGAGGGTGTAAACATAAAAGAAGTGGCTGCGTATATGGGCATAGATACCGAGGGTAAGACCGAGGATGAATTAAAGGAGGAGATTCGGGCAAGGTTGGAAACTTCGTCCAAATCTGAGAAGGGCTAGTTCTCAGAGTATAAAAACCAATTCGATTATACCGTTCTGGAGAAGAGACGAAAATCCCTTGAACACGTCTCAAGCGGATTGAAGATGAACGCCGAGAATGCGCTGAAACAGCTGGGTAAGAAAGAAAAGCAAAAGGATGACAAGGGCGTCTGCATGGAAATTACGGATATTTCTGAGGACAGACTCTTACGAAGATTTAGTAAATGATTTCGTCATTCGAGAGGCAGAAGTAAAGATAAAAGTCGGCGGAAAGATTAACACCCGGTTATTTTGTCTGCCTTCCCATTTTGAAGAACTCGCAATCGGTCATAAAATCTGAAGGGCTTGACCCTTCTTACATCGCGAATCTTGATGGCGAAGAGGCGAACCCCTGGAAATATGTAATACGTGTTACATTAGAGCGAGAAGTCCATCAGAATCCCTCGAAGGTCAATTCAAGGATAAAAATAAGGTGCGAAGGCGTGTTTAAACGTGTAAAAGAGTTAGGTGAAAAAGGCGTATTGTATAAAGCGACGGGTGGCACGCATGTAGTTGCGGCTCTCGATCAAAATGGCGAGGGCATCTTTATCGAAGATGTAAGCCGACGTTGTGCGATAGACAAGCTCATAGGAACGTGCATTAAGCACGGGATAGAGATTCCCGAGAGTGTTTTGTTGACTTCTTGCAGACAGACGCACTCCACGATAAAGAAGGTAATCTTTGCGGCTTTCCCAATTGTTATAAGCGTTTCCGCACCTACTGAACTGGCAATACGAGATGCTGAGAAATTTGGCATAACCCTTGTCGGTTTCGCCCGCGATAACGGGTTTAATGTTTATACGAATGATTGGAGGATTTTGTGATAACGAACATTGCCACGATGATGTTAATGGAATAAATCCAAAAATAGAGGGTTGTGGATTTTATCCCACAACCGTCTCATCTTTTCTTTTATACAGGCATGTAAGATAGCACGTAGGGTGCAACCTCTCCGAGTGGCACGCTTGATGCAAGTAGCACCATTCTCCCCGAGATCTCCCCTATCAGCAGAAGAACGAAGAGAAGAACTGTGATACCAGATGCTTTTGTTATTTCCTTCTTCCTCAATGCAAATGGAAGCACTGCCAGGCATATGATCGGAAGTATAACGCCTACTATCAATCGTGCCCAGAAGAGAGAAGTCCATTCACCTGCTATAATCTCTTCCAGTGTCTTCGCCCGTGCCATACTCGCTGCCACTGTCTCTGCCGGGGCTTTCAACGATGATATGTTCGCAGGGATAGCGAGGATTAACACTATTATCATTATCAGCGAGATACCCCAGCTAACCCAGAGCAATCGTGTCAGTAGTTCTTCGCTCTCCTTTTTTATCATGTACTTCACTGAGAGAACCGCTGCTACTGCCGTTACACCTGCAAGCAGGGTGGTAACATAGAAGAAGATGGGCGTTGTAATCAAACTCGTACCGGGCAAGCCCGGTATCATATATACAGCTGCGCTTGCTGGAACGAATATAAACCCCACTACTACACCTATAATCCCAACAGGCTTCCTGATAGGAGTGAGCCACTTCGCTAATGCATTTAATCCCGGAATTCTCCTAATCCCCGGGGTGCCGTAATCTGGATGTAGTATCCATAGAAGGAAGTATACTGCCATCAGGATTCCGAATCCGGTCATTATGCCGGCTTCGAGGCTTAGCGGTGATGCTGGGAAGTTCTTAGTTATTGACGTCGCAGCTAACATCGGACGTGCTTCGTGCGAGAGCATGGCAATACCGCCGATGGCGAGGGCAACAGGACTGACCCATACCCCTGTCTCGATAAAGTTCAACTCTTTATCGTCCTTCGCGAGGAAATCCGCAATGAGCATTGACAGCAGTGCCCCAACCGATATCTGCGTGAACACGGTGAAGAGAACGTGTGGTAAGTGGCTCATATCCTGTCTACACCCCTACTTGCGTCCTAGCCAATCTTCTAGCCCTTCTCGCAGTATATGTTTTTGTTATCTCCGTGACATCTCCACCAAGCCGTGCCTTGGTTGCGCAGAAGGAAACACATCTTGGTTTTGGCTCGCGCAGTATCAGATTCCCAGCCGCATCCTTCTCTTGCTTAAACGGGACGGTGCAGAAGGTGCATTTGTCCATTATTCCTCTATATTCTCCGAGTTCTTCTGGAACTTCATGAGGATACTTCGGAGCTCCAAACGGGCACGCCCAACCGCAATAGCCGCACCCGATGCATTTGTCCTTGTCGTTCAGAACTATACCTTCTGCTGTCTTGAATATCGCCTTCACCGGACACGCTCTCAAGCATGGCGGGTTGGTGCAGTGCATACAACCAATTGCTACGAATCTCTCCCCTGGCTTCCCTTCGCCAACTTTTACCACTCTTATCCTCGATATTCCCTCCGGCACTCCGTTATAGTCTTTACATGCGGCAAAACACCCTCCGCAGTCTATGCATCTCTCCACATCCTGTAAGAATTTATAGATTACCATTTCTCACTCCCTCCTATGCTTTAATGACCCGGCACAGGCACACTTTTGTCTCCTGCATCTGTGTTACTCTGTCGTAGCCATCCACGGTGATGATGTTGCAAGAATCACCGAGTGCGAGCTCTGCGCATCCAGGCGGATATCTCTCCTTATAAGATACACCTTCAAACCAGCCAGCCCAATGGAAAGGCATGAACACTTCTTTTTCGTTCACTCGCTCCGTAACATAAGCCCTGACCTTGCATCTACCACGAAGTGTCTCCACCCAGATGTAATCCCAATGTCTGACACCGATCTGTGCAGCGAGTGCTGGGTTTATCTCTGCATACATCTCAGGCTGAAGTTCCACGAGGTAAGGACATGCCCTCGTCTCTGCTCCTCCTCCCATGTGCTCTACCTGCCTTCCGGTGGTAAGAATGAGTGGATACTCATCTACGAGATTCCTTCGAGCCTGTTGATTGCTTTTAAACTTCGTCAGCACACGATAGAACTTTGGCGCATCATCATAAGTCGGATACTTATCGATTAAGTCAGGTCTTGGACTCTCTATCGGCTCCCTGTGCACTGGAACAGGGTCTGGCAGGTTCCAAGCCCATATCCTGGCTTTACCTCTCCCTGTCGGTGGTTGCCCCTCTGCCAGCGCACGCTCGATCTCTGCAGGATCGTATGCATAGCCATACTGAGCAACAGGATTATCCTCTCTAAGCAATGATTCTCCAACATGCTTCCCCGCTTCCTCAGGAACGGTAGTGCCCCATCTCGCTCTGAAATCGTGTCCCCCTTTGCTTACTGGTTTCGAATCGTCATATAATATCGGCGTTCCGGGGTGCGTATCGTTCCAGCAAGGCCATGGCAGCCCCCAGTATTCTCCAAGTGCTTCTGACCACGTTGTATCTCTATCAAAAGTCCAATCATAATCCTGCTGTCGTTTCAACCTTTCTGGGTCCTGTCTCATTCCAATAGTCAGCATTCCTGCCTTTATCTCGGGCCATACATCCTCAGGGCGTGCATAAGTGAAGTATCTCTTAAATGCCAGTCCGGTCTTCTCTTCTAACTTCGCCGCAAGTTGCTGAATTATCCAGAAATCAGGCTTAGACTCGAATAGCGGCTCCACAATCTTGTTTCGCCACTGGACCTGCCTTCCACTTGTGGTAACGGAACCTTCCTTCTCGAATACCGTAGATGCGGGCAGCAATATTATCCCATCTGCTCTATCAGGTATTGCAGAAGCGGGAGTTGCATGTGGGTCAACTACAACCAGTAGGTCAAGTTTTTCCATCGCTTCCTTCATTCGCTTCATCTCGCTGATTGAGTTTGCCGAATGCCCCCAGAAGAAGCATATCTTTATATTATGCGGTTGGTCAATCTCGGCTTCTGGGAGAATAACACCTTCATACCAGCGAGCAACTGTGAACCCAGGCTTGTGCATGAGCTCTTCCGATGCAAACCTGCTTTTCATTTCTTCGTATGAAATACCCCATACATCGCACCAGTGCCTCCATGCTTTCTCACTGAGTCCATAATACCCTGGCAGCGAATGCGATAGTATACAAAGGTCAGTTGCACCCTGGACGTTGTCATGTCCCCTCAATGGTTGACATCCGCCACCTGACTGCCCGGCATGTCCAAGGACGAGGTTAAGGATTGCCGACATGTGGATGTTATTAGTGCCGACGGTGTGCTGAGTCTGACCCATTGCCCAGATGACAGTGGATGGCTTATTCTCGTATAGCGTGCGTGCTATGAGCCTGATTGTATCAGCAGGCACCCAAGTGATGTCCTCCACAACCTCTGGTGTATAGTCCTTTGCAACTTCCCATAAGTCCTCAAATCCGATTGTTCTGTTCTTTATGAACTCCTTATCATGCCAGTTGTTGTTCACTATGACATTAACGAGGCCGAGCATGAATGCAACATCAGTCCCCGGGCGTATTCTCGCGAATATATCAGCTTTTGATGCCGTCTTCGTGAACCTCGGGTCCACAACTATTATTACTGCACCCCTGTCCTTAGCCTCGAGGAAGTGCTGCATTGCGACTGGATGTGCCTCCGCAGCATTCGAGCCAAGGAAGAACAGGCATTTGCTGTGCCTCATGTCGTTAACATTATTCGTCTGTGCGCCGAAACCCCATGTATTCGCCAGTCCTGCAACAGTTGTGGAATGACATATTCGAGCTTGATGATCCACATTGTTAGTGCCCCAGAAAGCCGCTAACTTCCTGAATAGGTAGCACTCCTCATTCGTCATCTTCGCAGAACCTATAAACATTACTGAGTCTGGTCCGTATTTCGCACGAACCTCTGCCATCTTTGATGCGATCTCGTCAAGTGCTGCATCCCATGAGATTCGCTTCCACCTGCCACCTTCTTTCTTCATTGGATAATGAAGTCGTGTCTCCGAGACCACTATTTCTCTAATAGATGCGCCTTTGGAGCACATCCCGCCCGCATTTATCGGATGTGTCTCCCAGGGTTCCATGCTAGTAAACACACCATCTTCGACTCTTCCCAGGAATCCACAGCCTATTGCGCAATGGGAGCACACGGACTTTACGAGCTTCACTCCTGGTTCCGGAGCCGCGCTCGCCAGTTCGCTCGCAAGTTCGATCAGCTTAACAGTCTCTGGATATGCACTAACATTGTTGATCCCGCTGAGAGCCGCTGCGGTTCCCAAAGCAGTCAGTTTGATGAACGTCCGCCTTGACATTCTTAAATCGCTATAACTAATAGAGTTTGTTCTTGTCGCCATTTATCTCGCCTCGTTTCCCTTATATTTACCTCCCGCTGATTGCTCGTATATCACAGCATATAAAACTTTCGATTTTTCTCCGTAGACATGCCCACTTAACATAGACTTAACATAAACACCACCGCAACCGATTATAATAAAGCATGAACAACTTACAGAACATATTCCAGTTTCTAACAGGATTAAAAGCTAATTGTGCAAAAGAATGTCTTTATCCGCTGCTTTAGCGAAGAAAACACCGATTCTACCGAGCTTCATAATCTCACCGAGAGGACTGATGTTCAAATTCCCAACCAAGACTCTCAAAGCATCCATCAACCATGCTTATCTTAATAATCCGGGCTTATTCTCGCAGTATTCTAGCCCTTCCTTTAAAGACTTTAGTTAGATAATTCCGTGTTGTATAAACTCTCATAATTAACTCATTCCTCTCCACACCGCAGAATAAACATAGTACTTCTTTCTTCTTGCCTTAACAACTGTTTCGTCTGAGGCAACCAGATTTCTTTTTTTTCTCTGTTGTAACCGGTAGCTTCTCTTCAAATTTCTTTTCTTTATCCAGTTCCGGACAGAGGTTTTAGAGACGGGATGGAGCTCTGACAGAATTCCGGCAGCCCTTCCCCGAAGCCGTCTG
>NZ_JBMXYC010000049.1:0-23835 GCF_053996935.1 Candidatus Alkanophaga liquidiphilum | reverse complement strand
AGGCGCCGCTCGCCTCCATCAGCTCGACCGTCCCGGTCTGCGTAATCCCCGGACACGGCGCCCGGTCATAAGAACTCCGCTCGAACGCCGCAAACAACCTCTCCCTATGACTCATCTCCTCTGGCATTCACAACCCCAGTATAAAAGACGCTCAGACCCTATAAAAACTTGTTTAAGAAAGGAAAAGAGAATTTGCTTTCGTCGTATTTGGGTCGGATGTCAGACAAATACTTTTTGCAGTCGTTAAATTTTTAAACGATAAGCGGCGAAGTGTGATTGATAACGCCCACACGGGCCGGTAGATCAGCGGAAGATCGCTCGCTTGGCGTGCGAGAGGCCTCGGGTTCAAATCCCGACCGGTCCATAAATTCAAGACTCCGTAGCTGTAACGTTTTTTCTCTCCTTTTTATAGTCAGAAAGCCATTTCACAGAATCATAAGCCGCGTCAAAAGCTAAAAGTGCAAAGAAATAAAGCCACGAAAGCGGTGAAAAAACGCATAAAAGCAGCATGCTGACCTTCATCATGCACCTATGAGCAAAGAATGCCCTCAAAAATTTGGACGTATCATGTTGGGAATCAATATAATCATTGCCTCTTTCATCAATGATGCCTGCGGCGGTTAAAATAGCTAAATGAAACCATAGTAGGTTAAAAGAGGCAGTGACGCAGAACAACACCAAAAAAACAAAAGCATTAACCTTGAATACCAAATTATCGACCTTGCCCGCAAAAATAACCGCTAGAAGTATTGAAAGTAGGAGGGTCGCAGCTGCCGTATCGTTTGCGGACATGATTAACGCCATTATTACCAGCGCAGGAGCAACGACGCCCGCAAACCTCTTGTCAAAAACGTTTTCATCGAAAATATCGTCTATGAATTTAAGTCCTGCACCAATAGCTGCAAAAATAATAACAGTGTAATGCTGTGGTGTATTCAACAGCCCCAGCCCTATCACAAACGCTCTTAGAGGGCTGTATCTGATAAAACGAGATGTATAAGTGAATATGTAGGCGTATATGCATGTTGTATATACATAAATTATTAATACTTATGAGCAACTATAAGTAGGTCTCCATACTCTTTGACTATGACTTTTGTCAAAACTTCTTTTATCTCTCTCGTGGTCCGCAGCTTAACAAATTGCGGTATTAGTGCTTCTGTAAAATTTATGATGGGATTGTCTGGCATTTTAAATATTATCAGCCTACCGCCGTCCTTCAGGGCGTTGTATGCATTTTCGATAACTTTTTCCATATTATGCACGTATTCTAATACCATCGAAAGAATAACGATGTCGTATTCTTCGTCCAACCCCACATCGTTTTCGATATCGCAGTGCTCCATCTCGACCCATGAATACCCCCGGTTTTCTATCTTCGTCCTTGCGATTTCCACCATTTTTTTGGACTTGTCCAGCCCTGTAACCCTCCCATTCTCACCAACGATTTCTGCAAAGTATAGCGGGGAAACGGAGCCGCTGCCCATGTCCAAGATGTAATCTCTCTTGCCTATTCTTCCTATTTCTGTTATAGCCCACCTTACTGACTTGAACCAATCATTTTCCAACCAAATGCTCCAGATATTAGCATCTCTTTCGAAGTCGGTGGTGGCAAGTGGGTTATTCGGGTCGATGAGCAGATGGGGAAAAACGTTTATCAAAGACATAAAAAAGCTTATGAGATCCTCTTTCATCTTATCGAGCATGAAATCTCGCTTCTCCAATCTTATATTCACACCATCGACCAAGAAGTATTTCGAATTTTCCTTTTTCAATATGGAATACGAGCACAAAATATCCAAATACAACTTTAGGAGCCTCTTGTTCCTATAGCCATATTCCTCAGCGATGTCGTCAACCGTTTGTATGTTGTTTTCTATAGCACTGAAAATATTGGTGACAGAGCCTATAGATATTATATAGCCTTTAACGAATCTCGTAGCAGCTTCAATACTGTTGCCAATATCGGTTATTAACTTATTCATAGCGCATCCCTTAAAATAGAGAGGACTCTAAGACGTCTACGACCTGCTTGCCTATTTTCGAGAGCTTGTAATAACTGACGCCGTTTATATCTACCTTATCAACAAGCCCGAGCTCCACGAGGGAGCTGGAGCCGTTATATCTACTGCCCATGCCCCTGAGCCCGCCGAGCACGTTCGTCGCGTCGATTCCTATATTCCGAGCGATTTCCGCCGGATAAGACATGTTCGGGTATATTTTGTTGAGATATAATAAAATAGCAACCCTGACCCTGCTCCGTTTCAAGGAGCGAACAACTCTGGGGTCATATTGCAGGAAAGACGTGTACATACTCCCTCCCCCTTGTTTTGTTGGGATAACTAAAATATAAAAATTTTTAGGTTTACCTCTCGGATGTCAAAGGGGCATTTCTACGTTTAAGGCCTTAAGGATAGCTTCTCTAATCAGATATCCAGCTTTGTGAAGGACAGTATCTCCGAGCTCCTTGTCGAGCTCCATGCTCGCCGTGCAAGGGTAAGAATGATGCGCTTTTGAAATCGCGTCAAACAGCTCGCGCAATGCAGCGTCGTCGGCGTCGGTCGGCGCCCTAAATCCTATTATTTTCCGAGCGACAAACCATGTAGAGCCGCAGGGGGCGCTCCGCAGGACCTCAGCGCTGCTTATAGCTCCGCTTTTTAACGAGATCCGCAGTTCCGGCTTGCCGACGCCAAACTCTTCGACGAAGCGCCTCACGGTTTTAAAGCAGCTGACTACAGGGTCCCTGGGGTCTAAGGCGCAGAACGGCTTCGGAAAGGCGTATTCGACACCATGCATCTCGCAAGCGTCCTTTAGCTGCTGCCTGACGCCCACGGGCAGCTCCCTTGGGCTCTCAGCAGGAACTATCAAAGCGCAAACGCCAAGCTCCTCAAGACGTTTGGGTAAACTTAAGAGCACGTCAGGATGGATGTTTATCGCTATGAGCACGTCTGCCGGGATTAAGTCGAGCAAGAAGCTCTCGGGAGTGTCTAAGAAATGGGGCAGGCTCTCGGGCGGCGGCAGGCTCACGGCAGCCGTGATGCTATCTGCATGGCTCCAGCCCACTCGGCATTCTACGCACGCTTCCCCACATGCTCGGCAGAACGTCGAATAATTCACGAGGTTGCCGATGACGACGTTGCCAAAATCGCCGCTGTATAAGAACTCAAGTTCCATTTTTTGTAGATGTTAGCCCCAACTCCGCACGTATTCATAAGCATTGAGAGCGGCGATTGCCCCTTGCGCCACCGCCGTCACCACCTGCTTCACGCCGCCAGACGTGACGTCGCCGGCGGCGAACAAGCCCTCGACGCTGGTTTGCTGCTTTGAATCCACGATTATGTAGCCTTTTTCGTCGAGCCGCACGTCAAGCTTTAAAAATTCGGTGTTCGGCACTTTCCCGACTTCGATGAAAATGCCATCCATTTCCAGCAGGAACTCCTCGCCAGTTTCTGTGTTCAGCACGCGCACGCCGCTTACGAGGTTCTTGCCGAGAATTTCCAAGACCTTAACGTTTTTCAGAATTTCCACTCCGCTTTTTTCCAAGCGACGCTCTATGATTTTTTCGGCAGTTCGCACGGCGTCGCCGCCGACCAGCATTTTGACGTCAGCAAGCTCGCTGAGCGTGAGCGCGGCATTCGCCGCCGCCGTCCCATCGCCGACGACCGCCACCCTTTTGCCCTTAAAGAGCGGGGCGTCGCACGTTGCGCAATACGAGACGCCACGTCCCAGGAGCTCAGCTTCGCCCGGCACGCCGAGCTTCTTGTGCGAAAGCCCGGAAGCGACTATGACAGCAACGCTCTCATACCTGTTTTCGGAGGTCTCCACGACGAAGACGCCCCCTTCCTTCCTGACACTTTCCACACTTTCAAAGTTACGAATCTCGACGCCTGCGTTCCTTGCTTGCGCTTCCATGCGTTCTGCGAGCTCCATACCCGGGATGCCGTCGGGGAAGCCGGGATAGTTTTCGATCTTCGGGGCGGTCGCCATTTGCCCTCCGGGGGCGGCGGCTTCGAGCACGAGCGTCTTAAGCTCCGAACGCACGCCGTAGAGCCCAGCAGTTAGCCCTGCAGGTCCGGCACCCACTACTAAAAGCTCCACACTTTGCATGTTTCGGTTTCCGTCGTCGATGAATTTACGCTTTACGGGTGCAAGGGTCTCATAAGCTCCAGGAATTATAGAATTCTCGTCGGCTTCGATGGTCTCGGCGCTTTGACGACGAGGACGCGGAGGACACCATTGCTCTCGTTATACCAGCAGTGCGGAATTCCTGCCGGACTTTCGATGAGCGTATCCTGCCCTACTTCTTTACGCTCATCGCCGATCTCAATGATTCCTTTCCCTTCGAGCACGTAAAAGGCAACGTCGACAGGCGTCACGTGCTTCTTCAACCGCTTCCCCGGCTTCAGTGTTATGTGGACTATCTGGGCGCTTTCTGCGTCATATATCTTGCGGGCGGCGACGCCATGCGGATTTGGAGTGACTTCCGTCTTCTCTACGTCTATTATTTTCATGATCACCCTCTTTTAGATGCCCAGCTTCGCCCTCTTCTCTTCAATGACTCTTTCCAGAAGCTCCGCCGCCTTCACGGGCTCCTCCTCAACTATTACTTTTCCGCCGGTGAGCTTCTCAACGTCCTCGGTGAAAAGCTTAACGGCTTCCTCGCTACCGGTTATCGGCGGAACGGGCGAGACGTGTGTCGTAAGCCCGTATGCGACTGCGAACACCGCATCGATCGTGGCTTTCTGCTCCATGTATTCGGGAGCGGTGACCGCCACCGGCAGGTCGGGAACGTCCACGCCAAGGGCGTCGGCGACGAGCCTCACCAAGTAAGCACATCTTCCGGTGTCGGTGCATGTCCCGAAACTGAGAACGGGTGGAATTCCGAGCTTTTCGCAGACCGCCCTCAGGCGCTCGCCTGCGAGTTCAAGAGTGTCCATCGAGGTCAAGCCCGCCTGCTGCAGGGCGGCGTTCCCGCAACCCATCGAAAGCACGAGAATGTTCCTTTTTATCAATTCTCTTGCTACAGTTACAGTGTTCACGTCATGCGGCCCATTCTTCAGCGTCGTGCAGCTCACAAGGGCTACAACCCCCTTCACGTCGCCGCTTTTTATCGCTTCGAGCAGGGCGTCGAGCTTCCCACCGAGAGCCTTGAGAATCGCCTCTGGCGAGAAGCCTACAACGATCTTTTGCTTCTTTTCGACTTTGTGGACGCCCGCTTTACCCCTCTGCTTGAAGTTTTCGATGGCGATGGCGATGACCTCTCTCGCAACCTCCTCAGCAGCATCAGGCTCGTAATTTAAGCATTTGTCGATACCTTTGAGCCTCACAAGCTCGCTCACGGGCACTATTCTGACGCCGTATTTCTGATATTCAGGAAGGGACGGCAGTGCGCAATTCACGTCCGCCGCAAAAACATCGACGGCGCCCGTCGCAAGGGCAAACTCTTGAACGATCCAGTTTCCAACAATGCCCACAAAGACTGGGCTATCGGAGCGCTGCAGGATTTCCTGACCGGTTTCAATGAAGCCAACAATACGGAGACCCTTTGCGCCGGCATCTCTCGCCCTCTTTTGAACCTCTTCGCTCTCGGCGAGCTTAATTAGAGCGGCTGCGACGAAGGGCTCGTGGCCGTCAACGGCGATATTCACGTATTCGGGGTCGAGGATGCCCAAGTCGGCTTCGCTCTCGTGCGGCATCGGCGTGCCGAAGAGGATGTCTTGGACCAGCTCTAAGGAGAGTTGCGCCGCCATACATGTTGCAATGCCCATCCGCATGCTCTTCTTCGCTAGAGAGACATGGTCGGAGTCCACATTCGTCATCGCCGATGTGCCTGTGACGAGAAGCTCGTAGAAAACCCCTCTCGGAAAGATTCCGAGTTTCTGCCAGAGCTCCTTCCTCTTTTCGGGCGCAAATATCTCAACAAGCTTGCTCGGCTCGTGCGAGCTGATGTCCTCAAGTATGAAGTCCGCAACTTTCCTTGCGAGTTCTTGAACGTCGTCACCATCAATTCCCAGCTGGGAAGCGAGCCATCTCAGCTTCTCTTCGTCCTTGATCTCAAAAGGAGTCTTTCCCTCGGCTGTGGCTTTTAACGTCTTTGCTGCTTCGACAGCATGGTGGGCGTAAGCCATCGTGCCCAATAAGTTCTTATGGACAAAATTCCGAACCGCCATTCCCGCGGCGTCGATCCCGCAGGCGCCGTAAGGGGCTTTTCCAGATATCCGGCAGGGACCCATGCTGCAAAGCTGGCAGCAGAGACCTCGCTCGCCGAACTTGCATCTCGCCCCTTGGGCGTTGAAACGGTCGATGACGTTCGTCACGCCGTCAGCCTTCACCCTCCGATACTGCTCGTTTATGCTTTCGTGGTAGCTGACCCTCTCATCGGTCATGATTATGGCTTCTTAGAGGTCAAAGTTATTGTTTTTCCCTAAAATATTCGGGCTCCACATAGGCTCATAACAAAACGACGAAGATAAGCGGAGCGGCTTCCAAAAAGCTTATCTCAAGCTTTGACGAAGTAAGGCGCATGCTCAAAGTTCAAATAAGGACATCTCTGCCGGAATCTTGTGTTTTCGGCGCCGTGAAAGAAATATTGAGGAACTCGGTCATGAAGATCGAGGGGCTGATGATGATCGATAAGAACGTGAAAGCCTTGCTGAGGGTCAAAGCGAACAAGGTGAAGGACATTCTCGCCGACCTGCCTGCATACTGCGAGGGCGTCGCCGTGTCGTCGCAGGAGGCGAAGGTATTGGTCAGGGAGCACACGTGTTTCGTCGCTCTCTCAATACTCGAAGCGGGCTGCATAATCACCGACGCGGAAATAGATGAGAGAAAAGTGATTTGGAGCATAGTTTGCGAGGACGAGGCGTTTCTAAACCTCATTAGAGGGTTAGAAGAGAGCGAAATCGATTTCGAAATCGTCTACAAGGGCGAGCCGGAAAAAGAGTCTGAGGTGACCTACAGGGAGGAAGAGATTTTGAGGCTGGCTTTAGAGAGGGGATACTTCGACTTTCCGAAGAGGATTAAGCTAGAAGAACTCGCAGATTACTTCGGCATCGCTTCCTCGACCCTCTCCGAAATTCTAAGACGTGGTCAGAAAAAGGTCCTTGAGAAGTATTTTGGCTTGAAAGGTTGAGGGTGTTCAAGATAGAAAAGGAATGCCTCAGAGCATTCTAAAGAGACGCATCAGCATCCCAGAGAGGCATAAGACGCCCAAAAAGCTTAAAGCTTTGCGTGTTACTTGCTACAGTCCGTCTTGACGCTCTCATTTGTCAAAGCTTGCTCCACTTAAACGCAAACGCCACGCAAGAGCAGTAGCTAACAAAAGCACAACTAAAATCCATATTTCGCCCTCGAAGGATTTTCAAGCAGTGTAATGCAAATCGTGAACCTGTAAACAGGTTTTCCACGCTCAACCCTAAGGAAACTCGTGCTTTCTTTCTTCCTTCCACCAAGCACCCTCAGAATTTTCGAGGCGATGTGCCGTGCATCGTTCACGCTCGTCACGTAAAAATCAAGGCTACGCTCATCTTCGTAAAGCGGAATGCACTCGCTTCGCCCCTTATATCGCTCTATTATGTTCCTTAGCGACCTCCGTTCGTTTTCCGCAAGCTTCCTGCGGGTTTCCGTCCGTATTTGGAGGATTGCGTCGTGCATCTGTGTATATTGTCTCTTTTCTATTAATTACGACGACCACAAAGCAGCTTTAAAAAAGGAGTGAAGAGCGTTGATGAGAGTCCTCCTGCCGAAAGCATCGTAAAGAAGGCATCGATCGCGTATTTTCAGATACCTCCTGAAACTCTGGGATTTAAAGAGCATTCATCAGGAGTGGCGTTCTTGAGGCGCTCGGCTACGAGGGCGAGTTGGGGAACGTGAGATTTGAAAAAGACGTGCAGGGTATAAGCGGAGCGACCTGCTCGCCTTCGACGAATATGGGAACGGCGTCTTTGTCGTAGAGTTCAAGAGGCAAACCATGATGACGTGTGCCGCTGCGAACGAAGTTCGAAGTGCCCCCTAACGGGTGTGAACTCTTGATATGGAGCGGGGCGAACTACGAATGAAAGCCGAGGACGTGGCAGCGGCGTTGTGGGAGCGACGTGCGAAGAGAGGAAAAAGCTTGAGACTTTTCTCGTCCTAAAAGCGATGTGATTGCGAGGACTTGAGGCGAAACCGACGCCCTCGTTCACGAATTGTATGGGTTGGACAAAAGCTACTTGCAAGTCATCGAGGACTTCTTAAAGAGGTTTTAATTCGTAGAGTAGCAGTGGCGATGTGGAACACGAATTTAACAAGTTTGGACAAAATAGTGGCTGATGCTGACGTTCACTGAGTTCATGAGCGAGAGCGTAGGGATAACGTTCAAGGTTGCAAAGGTGTTGTGCACGAGTGAGTCGAAGTATCAAAAAATCGAGGTTTTCGAGAACGAGGCTTTCGGGAAGGTGCTGGCCCTCGACGGCAAGATTCAGGCGAGCGAGCTTGATGAGTTCCTTTACCACGAAATGCTGACGCACGTCCCGCTCGCAGCGCACAGAAGCCCGAAGAGCGTTTTGATAATCGGTGGGGGCGACGGCGGCTGCATCAGAGAGGCGCTGAAGCACGGTGTTTCCGTAAAGCTCGTGGAGATCGACGAGGAAGTCGTGAGCGTTTGCAAGGAGAATTTCGGGATAGACGGCGGCGCCTTGGATGACGCGAGCGTGGAGATTGTTTTCATGGACGCTTTTGATTTCCTTAAGGGCTGCGAGGAGCGTTTCGACGTGATTCTCGTGGACTCGACAGACCCCATTGGCGAGGCTGAGAAGCTCTTCTCCGAAGACTTTTACAGAACGGCGTTCGAAAGGCTCAATGACGACGGCGTGTTCGTGACGCAGAGCGGCTCGCCCGTGCACCAGCCCGACGTGCTCCGCAAGGCTCTCTCTGGAACTTCTAAGTTTTTCCCCATAGTGAGAATTTATGTTGCTCCCGTCCCTTCGTATCTTGGCTTGTGGAGTTTTGTCGTAGGCTCGAAGAAATACGAACCCGAAACGCCGAGAAATGTAAGCGTGCCCGCGAAATTTTACGACGAGGAGATGCACGCCGTTGCCTTTAAGCTCGCGAAGCTTGTAAAAATATTCGTGGGGCTTGATTAAGCGGGAAAGGAATTAGGCTGTGAAAGGCATGAAGCGTGAGTTAAAGGTTCAACCGATAAAGGATGGCACCGTGATAGACCATATAACCGCGGGGCAAGCCTTGAACGTCCTAAAGATTTTAGAGATAAAACCAGGGACGAAAGAGGTAGTGAGCGTCGTAATGAACGTGCGCAGCGGAAAAATGGGGAAGAAGGACATCGTGAAGGTAGAAAACAGGGAGTTGAAGCCAGAAGAGGTGGATAAAATTGCGTTGATAGCGCCGAACGCCACGATAAACATAATAAGGGATTACGAGGTTGTGGAGAAGCACAAAGTCTTCTTGCCTACGGAGATAGAAGGTGTAATAAGGTGTGCGAATCCAAGCTGCATCTCGAATACTAACGAGCCGGTGCGTTCGAAGTTTCAAGTCGTCGAGAGCGGCGCCGGCGGCGAGGGCGAAGAGGTGCGCAGCAGGCTCCGCTTCCGCTGCGCATACTGCGAGCGCATGATGGACTTGGATGACGTGATGGAGCAGCTTTGATTGCGGCAAGCTCCGACTCGCTACCTAAGCCACGGCAAAGGCAGTCCGCCTCGCAGCCCGTAACATCCCCAAGAGTTTCTCCCTTACGGCGTCCAAATTCTTCCCGGTGAAGGTCGAAACTTCGTAGAATTCTTGCACCTCCGAACGTATCTTTTCAACGTTTGTCTTTATGCTTGCGCCAAGTGGCGTCTCGAGGAGGTCCATTTTGTTCAGGATGACGAGCATTGGCACTTTGAACTCCACCCGTATTTCTCGCAGCAGCTTGAGTTGCCGCTCTACGGAGTAGCCGCAGGTCTCTGAGGGGTCAAGGATGAAGACGATGACGTCCGCCAAGTGTTTTAGTGCGGAGATTGCTTGCAGCTCTATCTTGTTGCGTTCGGAGAACGGTCTATCAAGGAGTCCAGGCGTGTCAATGACGACATAGCGTTCGTTTCCGTTGAAGATGTGCCCGACGCTCACGTTTTTCGTTGTGAAGGGGTAGGTTGCTACTTCGGGCTTTGCCGTGCTCATTCTTGCAACGAAGCTCGACTTCCCGACGTTTGCGTAGCCTGCGACGACCGCCGCAACTTCATCCCCGCTGACGATTGGCAGGCGACGCAACAGCCGCCGTGCCTCCTTCAGGACCTCCAGCCGGCGCTCCACCCTCTCTACCACAGAAATTATCCTGCCGAGAGCTTCTTTCCGCAGCGCCACAGCTTCCCGCTCCGTCGCCCGTCTCATCTTGCGTGAATACTCCTGCGACAAAGCTCTAATCTTTGCAGCTGCCCAGTCGAGCGAGGCTAATGCCGAACGCACAGCATCAACGCCTATTAAAACGTCTAAAGTCTCACGATAGAAAGGATGAACTTCGTCAAAGTTTGGGAAGCCACGGACGACGTTTTTAAAAGTATCTGCAAAAATGTTTGCGGCTGTTGTTACCAGGACACGCTCTTTTCCCCTTTTGTCTCGTAAAGCCCTTTTCGCCTTGACAGCACGCCTAAGCGCCCGCTCCACAAGCTCTTCGGCGGCGGGGACTTCTGGAATTTTGTCAAACATCTTCATCTCACGTTTTTTCATGCGTTGCCCCCGACACCGCAGCACCGGCTTCTGCGCTCGCTGCCGCTTCGTCATCGACGACGCCTTCGACCTCCCGCTCCCACATCTGGACGAGCATCCCCGGATACTGCTCGTAAGGTTCTCCGACGCGGCGGAAGCCGAACTTTTGGACGAGCCGCTCTCCAGACTTCTGCCCGACAAGAATGTTCACGTAATTCACCTTGCACTTGTTGCAGCGGGCGAACTCGATGAACTGCTCATACATGGCAGACGCAACACCCTTGCCGCAAAACTCAGGGAGGACGGATTGCTGCTCGCCGAAGCAGCCACGCTCCGTGATTTTAGCTTTGTAGGCGCCTACGAGCCGCCCGCCGACCCTGACGCCGAAATAGTGGTAACCTTCGTCCATTTCCTTTTTTATCTGCTCGGCGCTCATCGTGCGTTTCCGTCGCCAGCCCTCAGGATACTCGTAAGCTCGTGGCCAGACCTCTTTGAAAAGCCGCTCCAAATCTTCGGCGTCTTCTTTGCCGAGCTCTATGATTTTATACTGCGGCATGGCGGCTAAAGCTTGAAGCTTCTCGGCACGAAGAAAGCCTCCAAGATCTCGTTTTCTTCAACGAGCCCGTGCATGGCGGCGACGTTCGCTAAGAACTCAACGGCGGAGAAGAGATACTCGTCGGCAAGCCGTCCGCTGAGCGTCTTCGCCCTATATACAAGCATACGCTCTTTTTCATTGAGGAGAGTCTCGTCCACCCTGCCGACGGCGAGGGAGCTAAGCCGCTGCACCGCCTCTCCGAGGGCGTCGCACTGCTCCAAGGAGCTTAAGAGAGGAGTGTTCCTCGTAACGAGACCTTTAGCAACTTGGATAATTTCATCCTGCAACCACATGCTCAGGTCCTGAATTTTCTCCCAGATTTCAGCGCTAACGCTCCCTACCGCATACTTCATTATGTCTTCGACTATCAGGTCAATCCTCTCAAAGGATTTTTGCGTCTCCCCCTCCACATCTATTAAGTCGGGGCGAACAAAAATCCTACCACGTAGCGAGAGCTTAAGCCCGTCGCAAGCATCTCGAAGGTTTGCAACCTCTCCACACCGCATCTCCACGCTCGCATATGCGTGGTCTATTGCCCGCTTGCCGCCACGGATGCTCACGCCCTTTTCGAGGTTCGGACACTTCCTCGTGTAACTCACTGTCTTCTTTATGACTTCAATTATCCACCACGGCAGCGCAGCGTCACGCTCCAACTCACGCACGTCCGCAGAAATTACCTCTTTCTCATCTTCCCCCCAGATAGTTTGGGTGTAGTATTCAGGAACCACCCTAAACTTCTCCTTTAGCATTATCTCCTTTTCGACTTCCTCCTCAGGCAACCCCATGTAAATCATCTCAAGGCGGTCAAGGAGCGGTCTTGGAATCTTATTAACATGAGCGAAGCCTTCCGGGTTGCCTGTAGCTACCAAAAAAATATCCACGGGCTTCACAAGGTTAAATTCTTCCAGTATTACCTTGCCTTCTTCTAAGATGGGGTGGAAGAGGACTTGGACGTTCGTCGGGATTGCTGGTAGCTCGTCCACAAAGACGATGCCACGGTTCCCCCTGAATATGCCAGTTCCCGTAAACACCTTAGGGTCTGTCGGACTTTTCCCCTCCCTTATCACCTGAATGTCCTTGACGCCGAGTATTTTTGCGAAATTTGTGTATTCATTGCCTTGAATTCTCGAAAACCGCTCCTCCGGTGATATAAATTCTATACCGAACTCCTCCGCCGGATTTTCGCTCTCTGCGCAGCGAGGGCAGAGCCACTCCTTGCTCCACTTCGGGTCGTCGTGATACGGGCAGCCCTTTATCGCAGGCACCTTGTAAAGGAGCTTCGTTAAGGACTTCGCGAGCCTCGTCTTACCAGTTCCTTCTTCAGAAACCAAAAAAGGACTCGCTCCCGATAATATAGCTCGTATCACATCCCTTTTCGTCTCCTCTCTGCCGTCGATGTCGGGAATCAGGCTCAGAACGTCCTCTCCCGCTCTCAATCTCTTCAGAATCGAATACCTCAACTCATAAACCACAGGAATTGGCTCATACTTTTCGAGGTTAAATTCAGTCATTTTCACTTACTTATTCTCCTAATGGTTATTTCTCGCTTTTTCGGCATTAGTTGACGCAATATTTCCTTCAGCTGCTCGTCATTTATCATCCCCCTTATCCTGCCACTCTGCGCTAGGAGCACTAACTGATTTTCTATGTGCTCGACGAGCTCTGGGCGTGTCATTCTTATGGTGTTAAGTCGCTCTCTAGCGCTCGATGTTAATATTTGCCGCAGGATGAGGCGTTTTCGCTCTTCAAACTCCTTACGAGCCTCTTCTTCCCGCTGAGCCTCTATCTGCGCCTGCATGAGACGCTGCATCCTTTGCCGTCGCAGGAGCTCGAGTTCTTCGTCGGACATCACGCCTCACCTGCCACCGCCTCAGCCTTCTCGACGGTCTTTGCCCCTTCAGTCTCAAGCATCAGCTTAAGCTCGTAGGCGACGTTGTCAAGGAAAGCCTGCCCCTTCGGCGAGATTTTCCTGCCCTTCTTGGTTTTTATCACGAGTCCCGCTCTTTCGAGCTGCTGCAGCACTTCTCTCACGATTTTCCCGGAGCCTTTTCTGAAATGTGGGGGTTTGACGCCTCTGCGACGTTTTCCGCCGTAATAAGTGCGGAGGCGAGAAACACCTACCGGACCGTGGATGTAAATCTGCCGGAGCACCGAGGCGCAACGTGTCCACCACCAGTCCTCCTGCTGTGGTGGTAACTCGTTGGAGATGCCGCCTTTGACGAACGCTGCCCACTTCGGCGGCGCTATTCCCTTCCCCCTCTTCAGTTTTTCCGCTGCTAACTGAACGAGCTTGTCTTGCGGAACATCATACACCGTCGTCATTAATCATCCATTCGCAGCGGTGCTTAAAAAAATTGTGCTCGTTGCGATTCATTGCTTTTCCCAACCGCGGTTAGCGTGACGCCATGACGTAATCCCTGTATTCGACGAGCGCCGCCAAGGCGCGCACCGCTCTTTCCACGGTCGGAAAAACGGGTATTTCGGGCTCAAGCGTCTCCACGCACCGCTTAAAAATCTGATACTCGCCGAGGAGCGACACAAATAGGAAGGACTTGCCGCGACGCATGCATTCCTCGCCCAAGTTCTTAAATATTTTCACGTCGGTAGCAGTCCAACTTACAGCCGCCAGCACCACTATTAACGCGTCCACATTTTCGTCCTCGACTAAAGCCCTCGTCGTAGCCTCGTATGTCCGCTCCATGCCACTTGCCTCCACGGCAACCCACACGTCCAGCGGGTTTCCTAGGCTTGCCCATTCCGGAAACACTCTTTTTACCCCCTCTAAAGTTCTCTTCGAGAGTGAGGGTAGCTCCAGCCCGCGTTCCATGCAATAATCGGCGGCGGTGACGCCCCCGGCGCCCGTTACGGTGATGATTCCAACGTTTTTCCCGTTTGGTAGCGGCTGCGACGCAAACGCCTTCGCAACGTCGAAAAGTTCCTCGAAATACGAGACTCTGATGATGCCGCATTGTTTGAACGCCGCGTCGTAGATTTTGTCGTCGCCTGCCAGCGTGCCGGTGTGCGACGCCGCCGCCTTCCGCCCGAGCTCCGTTCTGCCGGCTTTTAAAACAATTATAGGCTTCTGCTTTGAGATTCTCTTGGCGAGCGTCATAAGTCTCCTGTCATCCCGCACCCCCTCTATATACATACAGATAACCTTCGTTTCAGGGTCGTTGCCGAGATATTCGAGGAGGTCAGCTTCGTCCACGTCGCACTTGTTCCCAAGGCAGACGATTTTGCTGATGCCGATGTGACGCTCGTTGAAATATTCCAAGAAGACGCTTGCGAAAAGCCCTGTTTGTCCGACGAACGCAACGCCGCCCCCTCTAATTTGCAGAAGCGAGACGTATGGTGTGAAAAGCCCGCTGCTCGTGTTCACGACGCCTATGCTATTGGGGCCCATGACTCGTATGCCGTAGCGCTTTGCAGTGCTTACGACTTCCCTTTCGAGTTCGTGGTTGCCGACTTCGGCAAAGCCGCCCGACTCGATAATCACGTTCTTAATGCCACACTCTCCACACTCATGTAACGCCGTTGGCACGGCTTCCGCAGGCACGAGGATTAAAGCAAGGTCGGCTACGCCCTTAGGGACGTCTTTGACGCTTTTATACGCACGGACGCCAAGAATTTCGGAGGCGTGCGGGTTTATCGAGAAGACTTTGTCCTTGAATCCAGTTTTGACGAAATTTTCGACGACAGTGTAGCCGCCCTTCCCCGGATTCCTCGAAGCCCCGACGACAACTACGCCCCGCGGCTCGAAAAATCCTGAAAGCATTAGGTAACTTTTTTGCTTCATGAGAATCTTACTTGCTATTTGTTCTCCAGTGGCAAGAGCGCATGTAAGTAACCCCATCCCACTTATTAAAGCACCTTCACGTATTCCCGCAGCTTTTCACCTACGGCTTTGTCATCAAAGGCGCTCACAAAATCCTC
This sequence comes from Candidatus Alkanophaga liquidiphilum, assembly GCF_053996935.1. Lineage (NCBI taxonomy): Archaea > Methanobacteriati > Methanobacteriota > Methanomicrobia > Candidatus Alkanophagales > Candidatus Alkanophaga > Candidatus Alkanophaga liquidiphilum. Next base: position 8,630 of record NZ_JBMXYC010000049.1, on the reverse strand, counting down.
TACGCTTTTAAACGGTCTTTTCCGCTCGATAGCAGCCGCCCTGCGCTCGCCGACGCCGGGTAGCGCCATTAAAGTCTCTTTTGGTGCGGTATTCACGTCCAGCGGGAACGGAACGGCGGTGATCGACCTGAAGCCGTAATCTACAACTTTCACATCGAGGAAGCGGCGCAACTCGTAAACGCCAGGAATGCCCACGAGGAGGGGGTAAGTGCCGAGTTGCCGCCCGAAGGTCGTTTTACCTTCATGCATTTCAGTCAGCACGTCCCGCAGGACGACGCCACGAGGCACGACCCGCTTTAGCATCTCCCGGTCTATCTCCTCACGCACCCGCCGCTTGAAGCTCCTGAACAGGCGCTTGTGCCGCCGCATTATCCTATCGCCGACCTTCGCCATCCGCGTCGTCGGGAAAATCATCACCTGACGCAGGTTTATGCGGCGTAGCAGCAACCCCCTCTCCAAAACCTCACGTAAAAACTCATAGTTAAGCTCATAAGTTTTTTTCGTCTCGCCAAGCAGTCCAAAAACGAAATTAACACCAGGTAAAAGCTCAGGAAGCCCATTCTCACCCCTTCGTGCGCCAACCTCATTCAGCAACTCAATCGCTTTCATGCAGTCCTCAGGCATTGCTTTAAGGTTGTTTCTACGAACGACCTCGGGGTCAGCGCTTTCAACGCCGAGAGCGACGACATCTCCCGCTGTGTGGTATTTCACGATGATTTTTGCAATTCTTCGACACTCTTCGGGATATGCAGCGAGCGTTCCGGGATTTGCGTTGTCCATGTGCAGCGTTCTGAGCTTTGGCGCCACGGCTCTTATTCCCCTGTAAAGACGCTCCAACGCCTCAGAGTTGGGCTTAGGGAATTCAAGCTCGCCGACGCCTTCTGCCATATATGAAAACAAACATGGCTGGCTCCCAAAGCGGAAGTGCCGCACGCCCACTTTGTAAAGCGCTGCGACTTCATCAACGACGTCCTCTACGGGTCTGAAATCTGGTAACCCCTTGTTCGGCTCCACGCAAAAGGAACAGCCACCGACGAGCGAGCGGGCGCAGCCCCGATACGTCTCAAGCTCTGCGATGATGTGCGGAAAGTTCGGGTGCTGCCTTACTACTTCGGCGCCGTAAATAGCAAAATTTCTTATTTGTGAGACGCTTTCACGATGTTCTTCGGGCGCCACACGCTCCACGCTCAGGCGCTCTGCAATGAGTTGCGAAATGACGAGCTCGACGTCGCCGGTCGCAACGATGTCGAACACGCCCTCTGGAACGGCGGCAGCACGCCGCCCGCCCTCTGTCCCAAAGCCGAACTTCGCAGCAGGACCGCCCAGCACTTTCACAGGACGCTCCACGCCGCTCAATAGCCTCGCAAGCTCTGAGGAGGACGCTGGCGTCCCGCCTAAATACTTGCCCGGAACCGCCGTCCCGCAAATGACTACAAGCAAGTCAGCTTTTATAATCTCTTTAAAGCCCACGCCGCTCCGTAGCTGGTCGATCGTGAAGTATAAAAGTTTTAAGTCTAAACAAAGCTCTTTGGCGGTTTTCAGAGCGGCGCCGGCGGCGTAACGCACATAAGGACTAATATATGGTGGCACTCCCAGGCATGTTGGCTCGTCCACATAGCCGTCAAGTATGATGACATTCATCCTTAACTCATAATTGAGCACGAGAATTTAGATAAGAGCAAGCGTATGCGTTGCCGGGATAATGCAAAACTTTGGCAAGCAAACAACCACCTGTTGAAACCGATGGCTTTACGGGCGTTCGCCCGAGGGCGGGTTTACACGCTGCATTAAAGTCGGCATCGTAGGTGCGTCCGCAGCAGCACTTGAAAATCCCCCCGCCGCAAACCTTCCGCCTCACAGAAACGGCAGCGCTCGGAGTTCGGCTCGCTGACACCATTCTAACGTAAATCCTTCCCAGCACGCCCCTTTTTGGCTTGATATCAAAGCGTTCGAGAGCAATCATGGCGTCGTGCTCAATCGCAAATTCGACACTTCCTGTGAGGCGGCGTCCATGAGTTGAAAGCTTCTACGACCACGTCTCTGATTTCCTAGACGCTCTGACTCCCAAGGCAAAAAGTCTCCCGCACTTGCTCGTAAAGCGCCTCGTGCGGAATGTTCTTCACGTCTTTAGCAGCGATCTCGCCGCTCGTGCAAGCCACGCTCAAGCACATAAGCGTAGTAGAGGCGAGCAAGCGCCTAACTGCTGTTGTAAAAAATTTAAGACGGCAGGAATGGGCACGTTAATCTTCGGCGAAACCTTCACCGTTACGCTTTTTGCAACCCACATCTATGTCGAGGTGCATTAATAACGGAAGTGAGAGCGGCATTCCTCCACCACAGTGGTTGTCCCTCGCTTCAAAGTTTATGAAGAAGATTGGCTTTTGCAATGAATACATGGCTGACCCGTGCATTGCTCTCAGCGAAAAAAGCGAGTCGTGGGAAGCTAATTCTTTTTCTGTAAAAACTATGTAGTAGCATGAAAAGAGTGGTTGTGATCGGTGGGGGTTCGGCGGCAGGGGCGCCGGCGGCATTTACAGCTAAAATTTTCTACAAGGACGCCTCTGTTACGCTGGTAAAGAGGGAGGAGAAGACACTGGTGCCCTGCGGCATACCTTACATCTTCGGGACGCTGAAAGGTGTGGATGACGACGTTTTCTCCAACGAGCGTTATAAGAAGCGGGGCTTGTCCCTCGTCATAGACGCAGCGACAAAAATAGACCGAGAACGTAAAGTTGTGAAGACAGCAGGTGGCAGGGAGATAAGCTATGACAAGCTCGTGCTCGCAACTGGCTCCTCCCCCATAAAACCACCCATAGAGGGATCAGACCTCAAGAACGTCTTCTTCGTGGAGAAGAACTACGAGTATATAAAGAGATTTCTGGAAGCGTTAAGCGGGAAGAAGAAGGCTGTGATAATAGGCGGGGGCTTCGTGGGAGTGGAGCTCGGCGACGAGCTGCGCAAGCGTGGCTTAGAGGTCTCAATCGTGGAGCTCATGCCACACTGCTTACAAACAGCTTTTGACGACGAATTCTGCGAGCTTGCAGAGAGTAAGCTAAAAGAACGTGGCATAAAAGTCTTCACGGGCTGTAAGGTCGAGAGCATCTTGGGAGATGAGATGAGTAGGGTCAGAGGCGTGAAACTCGACAGCGGCGAGGTTCTGGAGGCGGATGTCGTTGTCGTGACTGTTGGTTTGAAGAAAGAAGTCAGCCTCGCAACGGACGCAGGACTCGAAGTGGACGAGCGTTATGGCGTCGTCGTTGACGAATATCAGAGAACGAGCGACGAAGACATATTTGCGGTAGGTGACTGCGCATTCAAACGCTCTTTCTTCACTAATAAACCTTCGATGCTGATGCTTGCACCTATAGGTTCTTATGAGGCGAGGATTGCCGGCGCCAATCTCTTCAAGCTCCGTAGGAGGAACGAAGGCGTCATAGGAACGTTTTCGACGGCGATAGGCGACCTTGCGCTCGCAGTTTCGGGTCTTACCGAGAAGGCTGCAGAGGCAGAAGGTATAAAATATGTAGTGGGCAGCGTTGAAATTCCAGACAAGCATCCGCCGACGATGCCGGGGATAAAAAGGATAAGGATGAAGCTACTGTTCGATGCGAAGACCTAGACGGTCATCGGCGGGCAGCTGAGCGGTGGCTACGTGGTGGGCGAGATCGCAAACATTATAGGGACAATGATAAGAAAAAGAATGACGGTGGACGAAGCTGCGACTGCGCAGGTGGGTACGCATCCGCTTTTAACGGCGCCCCCCGCATTTTACCACATCATCCAAACTGCCGAAAATGCAAGAGTGGCAGATCAACGATAAAATCTCCTTTCCCTCTCCATCTTTTCCACAGCTCTGTTTACTCTTTCGACGACGGCGTCCAGTCGCTTCTCGACGCTTTCCTCGACGCTTCTTACATTCGTTCTTAAAGAGCGCTCCTTTGCATTTATCGTCTCCTCCATCCTCCTCAGCTGCACACTTATGCTCAGGAGCAACAGCGCCAGCATCGTTATAAGCATCATCGCCGAAAGTATGACGACAGCGTCCTTGTCATGGTATTTCGAAAGTAGTCTGAATGTCAGCACGAATACCGAAAATATCATAACTGCCGAGAACAAAATGTCCCTGACTTCCATACTCTTCCCCCATTGGATGTCCCATTTATAAGGCATCTCACGCTCTCTGCTTTTTACCTCGAGATTTAAAAAACTATCCCATCACGACAGCGCTCCTCACGCACGCCTGAATGTTTGCCTATGGGAGCATCGCTCCAATCCAACTCGCGCGGTGAAGCCTTCTTCGCAAGACTCACAAGCCTGTTCTCGTTAAGTTTTTCTGTCGTGGCTGAGCATCTCGGAAAGCTTTAGAGCCCTTTCTGCAACCTCGACGGCGTTCTTTCCAAAAAGTCTCAGCATCGGCTCTTTGCCCTCAGCGCCCCAATCGTAAACGGCATCTGGGAAGTTCGTTGTGGTCTGCGGTTGCGACGCAAGCCAGCGGCGAGCAGCCTCCCTGACGCCCCAGTCGAGAGTTTTCACGCCTGTAGGCTCTTCAGCTCTTGAGAAGCTTGCGAGCTTTAAACCAAGCTGGCGGCATGCCTCCAGAATTCCTGAAGAAAGGCGGACGTTCATCGCCGCCCTGATTTCAGCGTTGAATTCCATCGCCGCCAGTATGACTCTTGCGACGTGCTCGCTGGCGCCGAGCTCCACACAGCCCGCCGCCATCTCGTTGCCGCACCGTCGTATCCTGCCGCAGACAGCAGCGACATCTGCCGCACTCTCTGCGCCGACTGCCGCCATCCCAACGTTAACGCCGACCTCGGGTATGAGTTTGACGAAGCTCCCGCTGCGCCGTAGCATCTTAACAGCGGTCTTAACGCTCTTAATGGCATCAAGCTTGCTTTCTGCTTTTCGCAGCGTGAAAAGCTGGTCTACGACGAGCATTTCGCGTCTACCGACACGCTGCCAGCCCCCCGAGATTGCTGTAGTGACAAACCGTTTTGCGGCTGCCACTGCTTCTCGTAGGCTTCGCCCCTTTGCAAGTTCCGCAGCGAGCGCCGCTGAGAACGTGCAGCCTGCCCCGTGTATTCTCTCGGCGGTTTGTATGATTTCGCCTCGTAGCTCTAAAAACTCGCCGTCGTAGAGCAAGTCGGCGCCTTTGCGGTTGAAATGCCCCCCCGTTATCACGACGGCTTCAACGCCAAGCTCGTAGATGCGGAGCGCCGCCGCCCGCATGCTCTTTTCATCCGTTATTTCAATGCCTGAAATAACACTCGCCTCCGCAACGTTCGGCGTCGTTACAGCAGCGAGCGGCAGGAGTTTCTCAACGAGCGTCGGTAGGGCGCTTTCATCGAGGAGCGTGCCGCCGGCGCCAGCTTCGAGCACGGGATCAAGAACGAACGGCACGTCGTAACGACGCAACGCCTCCGCAACGCACTCCACGATTGCCGAAGACGCAAGCATGCCCGTCTTTGCAAAATCCACGCCTATGTCCTCAACAACTGCCTCTATCTGCTCACGCACGAGCCCCACACTCACGTCTTCCCTACGCCGCACGCCCTCGGAATCCTGCGCTGTCACCGACGTTATCACGGCAGTGCCATAAACGCCGAGCGCCGCAAATGTCCGAAGGTCCGCCTGCACGCCAGCGCCGCCACTACTGTCAGAACCGGCGATGCTCATCACCGCTTGCATGATATAATTTATGACTGTAACTTAATGTGCGTAACTTAATGTGCGGCTCGCTAAGCGACATTCTTATAAGGAGCAACACTTAAAAACGCAAGGGAGGAACGATGCTAAAGAAGGAATACGAGCATGGAGAAATTGAGAAGAAGTGGTTGGAGCGTTGGGATGACTCTATTTATTATTTCGACCGCACGTCGGAGGCGGAGCCTTATATCATAGATACCCCGCCGCCCTACCCGACGGGCGATTTTCACATCGGGAATGCGTTGAATTGGTGTTATATTGATTTCATAGCCCGCTACAAGAGGATGCGAGGCTACAACGTCATGTTTCCGCAAGGCTGGGATTGCCACGGGCTGCCGACTGAGGTTAAAGTTGAGGAACGGCACGGCATCACAAAAAATCAGGTCTCCCGTGCGGAGTTCCGGCGGCTATGCCGAGAGCTCACGCTCGAAAACATCAAAAAGATGAAGGAGACGATGCGACGGCTTGGCATGAGCATCGACTGGAGCCAAGAATACATCACTATGGAAGACTACTACAAAAAGTTCGTGCAGCACACATTCGTCAAGCTGTTCAAAGAAGGGCTTATTTATAAAACAGAGCACCCTGTGAACTGGTGCCCCCGCTGTGAGACCGCAATTGCATTTGCAGAGGTTGAATATGATGATAGGGAGACTTTTTTGAATTACTTGAAATTTAAGCTTTTAGACGGCAACTACGTAGAGATTGCGACCACGCGTCCTGAGCTTCTACCAAGTTGTGTCGCCGTTGCTGTCCACCCCAATGACGAACGATATAGAGCTTTGGTGGGCAAGGAGGTGGAGGTGCCGATATTCTCGCAAGTCGTCCGCATTTTCGCAGACGAGAGCGTGGACCCCTCCTTTGGAACAGGCGTCGTGATGATTTGCACGTTCGGCGACAGGCAGGACGTCCGCTGGTGGAAAGAGCATGAGCTTCCGCTACGCCGCTCCATAGACGAGCAAGGAAAAATGACAGAGCTCGCGGGTGAATACAAGGGGCTAAGCGTGGAGGAGGCTCGCTGCCAGATCATAGAGGACTTGCGGGCGCACGGCTTGCTCACGAAGCAGGAGCGGCTTCAGCAGAGCGTCGGCGTCTGCTGGCGTTGCAAGACACCCATTGAAATCCTTTCCACGGAGCAGTGGTTTTTGAAGGTAGATAGCGAGCGCGTCGTAGATGCCGCGAGGCGTGTGAGGTGGGTGCCTGAGCACTTCTTCTTGCGTCTGAAAAACTGGGCGGAGTCGCTGGAGTGGGATTGGTGCATCTCACGGCAACGCATCTTCGCAACGCCCATCCCAATCTGGTATTGCAAGAAATGCGGTAATGTCGTCGTGGCGAGCTACGAAGAACTCCCTATTGACCCGTTAGAGCATCCGCCTCGTGTCGCTTGTGAACGCTGCGGCTCCACAGAGTTCGAAGGCGAGACGGACGTGCTCGACACTTGGATGGACTCCTCCGTGACGGCGCTCTGGGTCGGCGGCTGGCGCCCTTGGGCAGGCAATGGCGATGATAGCAACAGCAGCAAGTTCAAGCCAACAGCGCTCCGCCCGCAAGGGCACGACATCATACGAACGTGGGCGTTCTACACGATTCTAAGGACCCTTCTCCTCACCAACGAGATGCCCTGGGAGACGATAGTCATAAACGGCATGGTTCTCGGCGAGGACGGCTACAAGATGAGCAAATCGAGAAACAACATCGTGGCGCCTGAGGAGGTTATTGAGAAATACGGCGCCGACGCCTTCAGGCAGTGGGCAGCAATCGGTGGCGCCGTCGGTAGCGACGTGCAGTTCCGCTGGAAGGACGTGGTCGCTGCCCGCCGCTTCCTGCAGAAGCTTTGGAGCATCCTGCGGTTCTCGCTGCCGCACCTTGAAGACTTCACGCCGCCCGAGGACGACGTTAAGACGCTGCGCACCGTTGACAGGTGGCTGCTCGTGAAGCTCAGCAAGCTCGTTGCCGACGTCACCGAGTGCATGGATGCCTTCAAGTTCGACGAGGCGATGCGGCGCATCAGAACGTTCTGCTGGGGCGTCCTCGCCGACAGCTACATTGAACTTGTGAAGGCTCGGCTCTACGGGCGTTTCGGAGACGTCGCCAGAAACTCCGCAAGGACGGCGCTCTACATCACGCTGAAGACAGTCTCCATCTTGCTTGCGCCGTTCACGCCGTTCTTTGCGGAGGAAATGTATTCAAGAGTTACTCAAGATAAGGGGCGGCGGAGCGTGCATCTTGAGAGGTGGCCATCGCCGCTGCTCTACGACGACGACGCCGAACGCAAGGGCGACGTGCTGAATGCCGTCGCCGCCGCCGTTCGGAAATACAAGGCGGAAAGGGGCATGCCACTGAACGCTCCACTCGGGCGGCTTGAGCTTTACAGTGATGTTATTGATAAGAGCGAGCTGGACGACCTTGCAAGCGTTACAGTTGCTGAAATCGAGCTTAAGCGAGCGTCGGTAAAGGCTGAGCTTCTGCCTGTGCGAGTGGTTCCGAAGCCCAACATCATCGGTCCGAGATTCAGGGCAAAGACCAAAGACCTGCTCAAAGCCCTGGCGCAAGCAGACCCCAAAATCGTGGACGAACAACTGCAAAAACACGGGAAATTCGTCATCACCGTCGGCGGCGAGCCCCTCGAACTCGATGACGAGTGTGTCGAGGTTGAACGGAGCTTCATGTTGAGCGGCAAGGCTGTGGACATCCTTGAGGTAAGCAGTCCTGGGGGGAACGGCACCGTCGTGGTCGTGGAACGGAAGAGGTGAGCTACTCCACGGCTAAAGCCGGGAGCTTCACGCCTCTCCGCCCAGACTCCTTGAGGAGCACCGCTCCGGAGCCGAGCTTCACGACGGGGCTGGCTCACCGCAGCCCCTGACTGCAGGATATACCCGCAGCCTCGCTAATAACAAAATTGCAAACAATATATAAACCTAACG